>NZ_JBFJYW010000284.1:0-4906 GCF_041622395.1 Pontiella sp.
CGACAAGGATTTTGATAACCTAAGCAATCTCGTCGAGTACCAAATCGGAAGCGATCCGGAAGATTGGGATACCGATGACGATACGCTGCCCGATGGAATCGAAAACAGATGGGGTACCAAACCGCTGGTCTGGAACGATATTACCTCCGACGATGATAGTGACGGCCTTACCATGGAAGACGAGTATCGGCACGATAGCGACCCGACCGTGGCGGATTCCGACGGGGACTCCGTCGATGATGGAACTGAAGTGGATCAAGGCGGCAATCCCAACGACTCATCGGATGCGGGGGAAGCCCCGGATGCGGACGAACTCGTCTATCTCCGCTGCATCGTCGGCGATCACAGCGGCAGCGATTCGGACATCTATGAGATGGCCATTAACACAAAATGAACGGCGAGCTCATTTCGGATAAACTGGTTGTCGTTTCAATGCCCTCAATGAAAGTCGGCAAGGCTTCGACGGTCCGAGCCGCCGGAAACTTAGTGGGAATTTTTTTTTGTGGGGCGGGCATGGTTGAGGAACGAGACCTGCCCGCCGAACGCCTGCCAAGCCGTATCTCGCATATCCGATGCGAGTGGTTCCCGGTGTCAACGAAACGCGGATCGGATATCCGCGCTACGCCCCGCAACCGCCGCGGCCATGGGGGCCGCGTTCGCGGCGAATGCCGCGCCGTCCAGCATTTCGCTCTCGCCGATCGCCACCTATGAATCGGACATCTTCGACGAAGGGGCCGCCGAGATCGTCGCCCACGATGTCGCGTCGCAACGCCTGTTTGTTTCGAATGCCGATGAAAACACGCTGGACGTTCTCGATATTTCCGATCCGGCCAACCCGTCGCTGCTGAACAACCGCGACTTCGGACAGGATGTCGAATCGTCCGAGGCGGGCGACCTCGGCCCCGAAGGTTTCGTCTTCATCTCGGCCGAGGATAGCCCGAACGGATCGCCGTTGCTGGTGGTTGCGAACGAAGTCAGCGGCACCACCACCATCTACGAAGTTTCATCCAACAAATAATCAGAGTTCCTGGCGACACCCCCGGAAGCCCGGCATGGTCACCCTCTCCATGCCGGGCTTCCTTTTTTTGTGGGGCGGCATGGTTGAGGAACGAGACCTGCCCGCCGAACGCCTGCCAAGCCGTAGCTCGCATATCCGATGCGAGTGGTTCCCGGTGTCAACGAAACGCGGATCGGATATCCGCGCTACGCCCCGCAACCGCCGCGGAACCGGGGCAAAGGGCGGAGGTTCCTCAATCCGTAGTGGTGGTATTAGCCGGGCGGCCACAAGCAACTCACGGAATACTAATGGCATGCACATCGGAAAATAACGGGGCGGAGCGAAGTTGCGCGCATGAAAACAACAAGGGCCGTATCGAAAGCCGATCTGCACGTTCACAGTAAATTTTCGAACCGTCCGTCGGAATGGTTCCTGCGCCGTATCGGTGCCCCGGAAAGTTTCATGGAGCCGCTGGCGGTCTACGACGCCTGTCGTGCGGCGGGCATGGATTTCGTGACGATTTCCGACCACAACTGCATTTGCGGAGCCAAGGCGATTGCCCATCTGCCGGGGACGTTCATTTCGTCGGAACTGACCACCTACTTTCCGGAAAACGGCTGCAAGATCCACTGCCTGGTTTCGGGGATCACGGAAAAACAGTTCCATGAGATGGACAACCTGCGCAACAACATCTACGACCTGCGCCACTACATGAACGAAAACCGGGTGATCCACACGATTGCCCATCCGCTATTCAGCATCAACGACAAGTTGACGCTCGAGCTCTTCGAAAAGCTGATCGTGATGTTCAACCGCTTCGAAGGCATCAACGGGTCGCGCGTCCACCGGGCCTGCGAGATCGGCAACGCGATCTTCCGCAGCCTGACGCCCGAGTCGATTGCCGAACTCGCCGACCGTCACCATCTCGATCCGGTCGGGCTGGAGCCGTGGAACAAGACGCTGACGGGCGGGTCGGACGACCACGGCGGGCTGTATGTGGCCGGCGCGCATACCGTGACGCCCAAGGCGGCCGGCGTGATCGATTTTTTGGAATTCATCCGCGAAGGCCAACACGAGCCGGGCGGATGCGGCGGCACCAGCGTACGGCTGGCCAACAGTCTCTACCGCATTGCCTACCGCTACTATGAAGATCGCTTCCTTGCTCCCGGAGCAAACGACTATTCGGTCGTGGGCGGCCTGCTGCGCAAGTTGGCGGAGCAACCGGACGAGCGCGCCCCGGTCCCGGTCGGCTTCCGCGCCACCGTCCGTGCGGCCATCCGCAAGAAGATCAAGAAAGCCTACGTCAAGAAACAGATGAACGAGATCGAGCAGATGATCGTCGCGGAGTTTTCCCGCATCCTCGAAGATTCGGAAAACGACCGGCCGGCCACCGCGGAAAAGGATCTGGCCAATTTCCAGGCGGCGTGCCGCCTGAGCCAGGAGCTGAGCTTTGCCTTCCTGAAAAAAGCCGCCGGAAAAATCCGCCAAGGCGATCTGATCGGTTCGCTGCAGGCGGTGTCGTCGCTCGGTCCGGTGGCGTTGGGCATCGCCCCGTATTTGACGGCGTTTTCGACGCAACACAAGGACGAGGAGCTCTTGCGGGAGACCGCCGCGCGCTTCCCGGCGGCCAATGCCTTGCGCCAGAAAAGCGGCCGAAAAGCGTGGGTCACCGATACGTTCTCGGACGTCAACGGGGTCACCAAAACGATCCGGACGTTGGCCGGAATGGCCAAGGGGGCCGAAAAAGACATCACGGTCGTGACCAGTCTCGACGACGAGCCGGAAGGGGATTTCCCGATCAAGAATTTCAAGCCGGTCGGCTCGTTCCAGATGCCGGAATACGATTCCATTACCATCAGCTATCCGCCGTTCATGGAACTGCTGGCCTATTTCGAGCAGCAGGCGTTCGACGAGATCATCATTTCAACGCCGGGTTCGCTCGGTGTTTGCGCGCTGGGCGCGGCCAAACTGCTCGGACTCAAAACCAAGGGCATTTACCACACCGACTTCCCGCGCTTCTTTGCCGACATCACCGAAGACGAAAAGCTCGGCGAAGTGGCCTGGCGTTTCATGCGCTGGTTCTACGGCAAGGTCGATACGGTTCTGGTGCCGACCCGGCACTATAAAACGCGGCTGATGGACGGCGGCTTCGCGGCCGATCAAATCGATGTCATGCCGCGGGGGATCAACCTCGAAAAGTTCAACCCGTCCTTTCGCAACCGCGCGCTGTGGAACGACTATGGGCTGAACGGCGGTTTCAAGTTCATTTATGCCGGGCGCCTCTCGAAGGAGAAGAACATCGAGACCCTGCTCAAGGCCTTCCGCCGGCTGATCGAGGCCGGGAGTGATGCCGACCTAATCCTGGTGGGCGACGGCCCCCAGCGCGACGAACTGCAGTTGAAATACAACGACCCGCAGATTGTTTTCGCGGGCTATCTTTTCGGTGAAGAGCTGGCCCGCGTGTATGCCAGCGCCGACCTGTTCGTGTTCCCGAGTCTGACCGACACCTTCGGCAACGTGGTGCTCGAAGCGCATGCCTGCGGGCTTCCGGCCATTGTCTCGAACGAGGGCGGGCCGCAGGAGATCGTCGAGTCGCATGGGTCGGGCATCGTGGTCGATGCCCGCACGCCGGATGAACTGTTCGCGGCCATGAAGCGCGTGGCCGAAGATAAGGCTTTGCATGAGGTGCTCAAGGCCAATGCCGGCTTGAAAGCCCGCGATAGCCGCTGGGAAATCGCGCTGGAAATGCTTTAGCCTCTGCGGTGCGCCTGCGCGCGGTCAATGCGGCGCCAGGCAACTGAACGACGGCAGGTTGCGCAGGATGCCGAACAGGATGAAGACGGCGACCAGGATCCAGAGATAGACCGGGCGGATGCGCGTGGCGAAATCGTGGCGGTGGAAAAGCAGTTCGGCGGTACCCAGGAAGATGATCCCCGGCAGCAGCAGGACGGTCAGCGGGTTCATGGCCCATGCCGCGGCGAGGTCGCCCCGCAACAGGAAGTGGAGGGACCGCAGCGATCCGCACCCGGGGCAATGGAAGTGCGTGAATTGCAGGACCAGGCACTTCGGGAAGAACCGGCACTCGGTCGGCGAACCCTTCCATAGCAAAAAAGCCGCCACCCCGATCAGGGCAACGGCTGCAAGGTTTCTATAACCCGGTCGCATGAACCTAATAGCTGCCGGCGGCCATGGCGCCGAACATGCCGAGTTGCACCACCACGCCAATGATGGAGGACACGATGCCGAGGCCAAAGCTGATCCAGCACCACATCTTGGCTTTGTCGGATGCCGCTTTGGCTTCTTCGATCTGGCCGGCAATGACCAGTCCGTTGACCTTCGATGCAAAAATGATGGCGGGAATGCCGACGGGCAGGCAACAGAGGATGGTTACAACGATCGACTGCCAAAGGTAGTTCGGGATATTTGCTTTCTCTTCACTCATTTCTAGCTCCTTTTCATGCTTAAACAGATTCGAAACCTAGGCGTTTGCCAAGGAAATGGCAAACCCGCGTTTCATTTTTGAGCGGCTGTGCCGGCGTTGCGGCGCGGGGCGGGGAAAGGATCGCCTCGAATTCCGTCGCCCCGGTTCGGCGATGATGCTACATACGGGCGCATGAAACTTCAACAAAACCAACTTTATAAGAAGGACGATGACTATATCCGCATCGTCGAGCTCGCCCGTCTCGCCGTCAGCTACAAGACCATGAAAGATCCGGTGGCCGGCGAAGGCACCACGCATCTGGTCACGAAAAAAGAGTTCTGCCGTCTGATCAAAGGCGCCGAGCTGCTCGATTACGAGCCCTAGCCGCGCGTCATGAAGCAAGCGATTCTAAACGCGGTGATCCAGGCGTTGGAACACGAACTCGCGTTGCGGCAGAACGCCAACGCCCAGGATCACTAGGGCGACCA
>NZ_JBFJYW010000285.1:0-4888 GCF_041622395.1 Pontiella sp.
GAAACGGAAGAGCTTGCCGGGATGCTCTCGGAGGCGGCGGAACAGCTGGTTGAGGAAATCACCGCGCAACGGGTGCTGGCGCTGGCCGAAAGCGGAAAGATGCAGCTGGACCTTATGCCTGTTTTTTCTGCCGAGGTCTTGCTCAAGGTTATGCGTCAGCTTCATTCCATGGGCATCTCCAGCGGCATCGCGCTTGCCATTGATCCTGCGGCGGAGGAGACGGAATTCAGATCCGACCCGGTGCTGGTGCGGCGGGTTCTGCTGAATCTGGTCAAGAACGCGATGGAAGCAAGCGAGCCCGGGGGGCGCGTCATGTCCTGCTGTTATCGCGATGGGGACGAGGTCTGTTTTACCGTGCATAATTCAACGGCGATGCCTGCCGAGGTGCAACGGCAGGTGTTTACCCGGTCTTTCTCGACCAAGGGGGCCGGACGCGGGTTGGGAACCTACGGCATTCGCCTAATAACAGAGCACTATTTGCGCGGATCCGTGTCCTTTGTTTCGGCGGCGGAAACGGGGACGACGTTTACCCTGCGCTTCCCGGTTCGCTTTGCGGATACCGAGTTGCCGGAAGCATAAAGCGCACCCCCTACAGGAGAGCCGGCCGGATGGTCCGGCCCGCCCGCTGCGCTGGCATCAGAAGCCCAATTTCTTGAGGCCTTCGGTGGCTTTGCCTCTAAGCTCTTTGGCTTCGTCGGATTCGAGGGCTTTGTTGATCTCCTCGTTGGCCATTTTCTTGGCCTTGGCTTTGGCTTTTTCCGCTTCTTCCTTGGCTTTGGCCTTGGCGGCGTCGGTTACGGCGTCTTTCAGGTCGCCGAGCTCCACCTTGACGCGCGGGGAGGAGAGGCGGCCGTAGAGCACGCCGGTCATCTCCATTTTATCCAATGCGTTGAGGGTGGCGTTGTCGGTTTCGAGGTCGCGCACGTTCAACGTGAACGGAACATCGAGGCGGTCGGTCGAGAACTTGCCGTCGGCTTTGAGGTCGGCTTTGCCGCCTTTGACTTGCAAGGCCTCGCCCGCGTCGAGGGAGTCGCCGATCTCGAAATTCTCGATATTGGCGACGAGGTCGTTCATGGCGGCGGGATCGTCGAAGCGCAGGACCACCTTGGCGGTCGGCGCGCTGGCCCCCTGCGGCGTCATGACGAAGGTGGTGGGTTGGCCGTTGAGTTCGGGATGGCTGGAAAATTCCGAGCCCTCGATTTTCTGCACGGGAAAATCGGAACCGAGTTCGACGTTGTCGATCATGATCTGGTGGATGGTCCAGGCCGGGCGGTTGGCAACGAGGTCGGCGGTGGCCTTGAGGTAGCCAAATTTCTTCGCATCGGTCACGGCCTTTTCCTTGGAGGCTTTCGGCTTTTTGCCCTGGGCCGCCTTCTCGGCGTTTTCCTTGCGTTTTTCGAGGTATTGCTGGACCTTCTCGCCATATTTCTTCCACTCCTTGGCCTGGGCGAAATAGTCGTCGAGCGATTTGCCCGGTTCGGCGTCCTTCTCCGCTTTTTCGGCGGCTTCCTGCGCCGCCCTTTCGGCCTTCGTGATGTAGACCTCGCCGGGCGAAGTGCGCGGCACATCGTGCTTGAGGAATGCGCCGGAGAGCAGGTCGATGGAATAGGTTCTGCGGAGCAGGTCGTTCACGCTCACGTCGGCGGCGAGGGTTTGGAGCTGTATCAGGTTGTGGGTCGGCTTATCGGGATCGGTGACCTGCAGGTCTTCGATTTCCAGTTTACCGCCCGCGAGCGATAGGTTGGCTTTGCCGATGTTCACTTCGGCGCCCGTTTGGGCGCTGATCGAATGTTGCAGGCCCTTTTTCAGGGTGAAGTCGAGCAGGAAAAACTGGAGCACCAGCCCGATGACCACCAGGCTGCCGACGAGGATGAGGCCGGACTTGCGCAGGAGGGGCGACTGCTTGACCAGCACGTCGGCGGTGGAAATCTTCTGTTTCCCGAAGACGAGCCACATGAGGAAGCGCGAGAACTTGTTGCCGACGGCCTTGCCGACCTTCTCGTTGGCCGCGGCCTTCACCATCTGTTCGCGAACCTTCGTGACGGTGGCCGAGATGAATAGGGCGAAGGCAATGCCGATGAGGAGGGCGAAGGGCAGGCCGCCGATCATGGCGTAGACGTTCAGGTCCATCAGCGCCGTGACGGGGGCGTTGGATAGTTTGGTGAAGAGCCCTTCGAGCCCGATCTTGTGGATGAGGAAATAGCCCGTGTGGAAGCTGGCCACGGCGAGCGCCAGCGAAGAGAGCTTGCCCACCGCCACGCCCAAGAGGGTGAACCCGATGTTGGCGTTGAGCAGCAGCGCAATCAGGATGGCGAGGAAAAGCGTGAAGCTGAGCGTGGGGTTGAAGCCGATCAGCACGCCCAGCAACGCCCCGAGAAAAATTTCCTTCTTGCCTGCTCCCCCGCGCAGCATTCTTCCGATTTTACGAATGATCTTGAACGAGATAACCATGATGCAGCCTCCTGTAGAATTCAGCGAATACGATAGTTTGTTTTTCGCTTTCCGGTCAATGGAGGAAGTTCATTAAGAACGGGGCCTCCGTTCCCGGCGGCCCGTTTACGAACGTAGCGCGATGTGCAGCCGCCCGCCGTCGTCCAGCTCCGCAACGAGTTCGAAGCCCAGCGTGTCGGCGCACGCCTTGGCAATGGAGAGGCCGAGGCCGGCATGGCCGGATTCGGTGCGCGCCTTGTCTTTGCGCCACATGCGTTCGAACAGTCGGGGCACATCGTCCGGCGCGAGATTCGGCGCGTCGTTCGCGCATTGGAAGAGGGCCGCGCCGCCGACCGCGATCGTGACGACGGATCCCTCCGGGGCATATTCCACCGCGTTGCCGATCAGATTGGCCATGATGATGCGCAGCATGCGCGGATCGGTTTCCAGCCCGGCGGCCTGGCTGGAATCGAATTCGATGCGGAGTCCGTGCTCCGCTGCCCGCGGCGCGTGTAGCGCCCGGCACTCTTCCGCGATGGTCGCCGGGTCGACGGATTCCCGGGCTTTTTCCGCGGCGGACGATTCCATCCGCGAGAGCAGCAACAGGCTGTCGAGCGTCTGCTGCAGGCCGGAGGAGAGTTTGTGGATTTCTTCGAAGTCCTCGGCCGAGGCCTGGTCGGGCCACTTGAGGGCGACTTCGCTGGTGGTGCGGATCGCGGCCAGCGGCGTGCGCAGCTCGTGGGCCAGGTCGCCGCTGAAGCGCCGCTCGCGGGCAAAGCTCTCTTCGAGTTTCGCCATCAGATCGTTAAGCCGTCCGATGATGGGGCGGATATCGGAGGGGGCGCTCTCTTCGGAAAAGCGTTCGTGGAGCGATTCGGCGTCCATGGTGGCCGCCTGCTCGCCGAGCTTGCTCAGCGGGCGCAACGAGACCCGCAGCGAGACGATCAGCAGCAGGCTGAGGATCAGGCAGCAGGCAATGCCGCCGCCGATCAGGATGCTGGCCAGCCGGGCGAGCGTCACGTCGATCTCGTCGCGGCTGACGGCCAGGATGACCAGCGGATGCCGCGTGTCGCGCACGATCGAAAGCTTCGAGGCCCAGGCGCGCAGCTGTACGCCGTTGGCCAAGGTGGCGTCGTAGAAGACGGGTTCGTCTCCGATCGGCGGCGGCCGCGAGATTTGATTGTTTTCGAGGTTGTCGGTTTTGACGATGGTGTCGCGGCTGCCCATCGAGATCTCGCAATAGACCGTCGAGGGAAGGTTGGTGAAGAGCGTTGCCGAGAGTTGCATGAGGCCGGCTCTGCTCCGGCCAGTTTCCATGAATTCGCTCATGCGGGGGCGCTTGGTGTCGCGCTCGCCGGCATTGAACCTGTTGCGCATTCCACCGCCCCCGTCGCGTTCCGGCTGGGGGGGGGTGAAGCGCAGGTCGACCGCATAGTTCGCCAGCCGCGTGTCGAGCCGCGCTCCTAGTTCGGCCTTGGTGGAATAATAGACGCCGAAGCCCGCCGCGATGCTGATGGCGGCGAAGGCGGGGAGCAGGGTGGCGAGCAGATGGAAGCGGATGCTGATCATTGCGCCGGCTCCTGGATGATGTATCCCATGCCGCGGCGCGTGTGGATGAGCTTGGCATCGGATTCGGAGGTTTTGATGGCGCGCCGCAGTGCGCAAACCGCGGTGTCGATCACGTTGCTCATCGGATCGGCCTGTTCGTCATAGATGTGCTCCTCGATGTCGGCCCGCGAGACGACTTCGCCCGCGCGGAGCATCAGGAATTCGAGCAGCGCGAAGAGCTGGGCGGAGAGCTTCAGCTCGGTGCCGCCGCGGGTCGCCCGTTTGGCGGAGGAGTCGAGTTCCAGGTCGGCGACTTTCAGGACGGGCGTGCTTTTTTGGTAGCGGCGCCGGCCGAGCGCCTCGACGCGCGCGATCAGCTCTTCGATGGCGAACGATTTCACGAGGTAGTCGTCCGCGCCGAGCCGCAGCCCGGTTACGCGGTCTTCGATGGTGTCTTTCGCGGTGAGGAACAGGACGGGCGTTTCGTTGCCTTCGGCGCGCAGTTTCTTGAGAATCTCGTGCCCGTCCATGCCGGGCAGCATGATGTCGAGCAGGATCACGTCGTACGGGTTTTCGCTCGCCATCCAGTAGCCCTCCTCGCCGTCGCCCGTTTCATCGACGGCGAAGCCGGAGGCCTTGAGCGCCTTCACCACCGGTTTCCGCAGGGAAACCGCATCTTCAACCAAAAGTATTCTCATGAGTCCTGCCTATTGCGGTTAATTGCCTGTTTGGTGTCGGGAAAACGGCTACACGCCCAACAACGAATGGTCGAAAAGTAGCAAATTCAAGGAAGTTTGCAAATTCGCCCCATTTTTTTTCGTGCTCATGTTCCGCTCATGTTCGGTGTGGTTTCATGGCGTCATTAAAAGAAAAGGAACCGAGCCGGAAACGGCCTAAACGGAGAACTGAA
>NZ_JBFJYW010000286.1:0-4882 GCF_041622395.1 Pontiella sp.
ATAATCCGAATCCTTGTATTCTTTTTGCCCATCAAAAACCGACTCCAAATCATCTTTCTGTTCCGGACTCTGGTTTCTTGCGCCCAGATACGGCGGGTTGCCAAGGACATAGATTTCGTCGCCCTCTTCTTTAGGACACACTTCCGACCACCCTTTTCGGCAGGCGTTGTCGCAGACAATGTTGGCCCCATCTTTCAACGGCAGAGAAGTGAGCGAGTGCTTAAAGCGTTTGGTAAACTCCAGATTCATTTGGTGTTCTGCCAGCCACAGGGCGAGGATGGCGGTTTCACAGGCAAAGTCGGCGATTTCGATGCCGTAGAATTGATCCACCCGGATTTTGGAGACGGGAAATTCATTGAGTGCCTCAAAGATCTCCATTTCCAGACGGCGCAGTTCCTTATAGGCAATAATCAAAAAGTTGCCGGAGCCGCAGGCCGGGTCAAAAATTTTCAGGTTCCAGATCCGCTCGAGCAGCTGATGCAGCTCTTCTACCCGTTTTTTGTTCTGCACCCGGTTGTTCGCTTTTTCAAACTGCTCTTTCAGATCATTCAGGAAGAGCGGTTCGATCACCTTCATGATGTTGGTGACGGAGGTATAGTGCTGCCCAAGATTGTGCCGTTCCTCCGGATCGATGACGGCTTGGAACATGGAGCCGAAAATGTCGGGATTGATTTCCGACCAGTTCAGCGATCCGCTCTCAATAATCATCCGGCGTGACTTTGCTGAAAAGGTCGGTATGTCGAAATGGTCCCGGAAAAGTCCACCGTTCACATACGGCAAATCCTTAACATCGGGATTCAACGCAAAGGCACCAAGTTCGCAAGGATTCGCAGAGGAGTTATTTGAATCTTTGCGAAGCTCCGCGCTCTCCGCGTCTTTGCGTTGATGATCCGGTGTGTCGAGCCAGTCGAACAGTTGCTTAAAGAAAACATCCAGGTCCGATCCGTCATCCGCCGTATGCGATGCAATGGCATTCGTAACCGCATTTTCATCAAAAATGCCGGTGTCCTCGGCAAAGAGGCAGAAGAGTAGCCGACCCAGAAAGACGTTCATGGCATGGAGACGTTCGTCTCGTTTTTCATCCTCCCGCATGTACTGGGGATTATCCAGTTTGATGGCATCGAACAGCTTCGCCATCTTTTCGGCCGCTTTGATATCCGCCGGATTTTCGTTGGATAACTTGGTTTTCTCCATCCCCGCCCAGGGGAGGAAAAAGTCAACGTTGGTTTCCAGCTTCTGGAATGGGATATCCAACGTGTCGTTCGTTTTGCGATCAACGGCCAGAATCTGTTTAAAATCGGTAACGAAGAGGAAACGGGGATTGTGGGCGTTGGTTCCCTTGGCCTTTTTTAACGCCTCAATCACGGCGTAAAGACTATTTTCACCACCCGCTTCGCTAAAGGACACGGAGGCACACGAAGCTTTTCCTCTGTGATCCTTTGTGACCTCTGTGGTTAAATTCTGGTCCGGCTTGTTTCCCGTCTTTTCGATGTGTTCCGTGGTTAAAACGGCCTTAAAATACAGCTCTTTCTTCCAGAGAACTTCACCGGGAACTTTGGATTGATTGTAGGTTCCCTGTTTCAGACGGGTAATACTGGCCTTCGGTTTCCCATAGGCCAGCAGCAGCTCATAGATAAACTCATCCTGCGGCGGCAAATCGCCCATCAATCGCCGTACATTCTCCGCCACATCCGCATACTTCATAAACACCCCTATAACCGAGCAAATCACAACAGCCACTATTGGTTCGAGACTTTACCCTTCCGCACAAGTTCGCGCAAAGCAATTCATGCCCAATGCAAGCCAAAGGCCTAATCCGGCAATGAAACCCCGAAAAGGGGGCAAGAATGCTGGCGATAGGGTCAGGCCGGAAAGGCTCGACGTTAAGGATTGTAGGGCGAGAATGGTTGAGTCTGCGAGACCTTCCCGCCTCTGTCGTGCAGTTCATCCACATCCGCAAACGGCAAGGACTTGGGGCGGCGGTTCCACTCGGATTCCGCGGATGAATGACCGCAAACAGAATCAGCGCAGTACGGTCTGTCGCGTGGCAATCAGTGCAACGATGCCGACCACGGCGAGGAGGCCGAGCACCAGTCCGGTGATCTTGATCCAGCTCCATGGGCGCTCGCCCTGCACCTCGCCGGTGCGGCCGTTCACGAGAAAACGGTAGAGCTGGTCTTTAAAGCGGTAGGCACAGACAAAGACCGGCAGGAGGAGATGCTTGAAGGTGATGTCGTCGTGGCGGGTGTTGACGCGGGAGATGCGCTGTTCGTCGCCGCCGATGTCGCGGCGGACGAGACGGCGGATTTCTGCGTCGGCAATATCCTTGGCGCGTTCAAAGCCGTCGCCGAGTTCGATTTGGTATCTTTCCGAAATGAAGCCGCTCAGATAGCTTTTTTCGAATGGAACCAGGTTATCGAGATCCCACGGTTCGAGTTTTTCGATGCATTTTTTGGGCAGCGACTCGGATGCGACGATCAGGATGTCGTCGAACGCCTTGCTGACATGTCCGCGGACAAACCGCCACCGAGTTTTCCGCACTTGGCGGGTCTTGGTGACGCTCTTGCCGTTTTCGGTGGTGGTGTAGTGTTGGGTTTCGTAGTAGTGGTCGCCGCGCTGTCCGGTGTACGAGGAGTAGGTGTCGGTGTCGAAGGTCCAGTAGGGAATGTAGACGCCCTTGAAGTGGTCGAAATTGAGCGAGGCTTTTTTCAGGTCGTTCGGGGCGAACCAACGTTTGCCGACCCACTCTTTAAATTCGGCGAGGGCCTGATCCTGGCTCAGTTTGAACGGTAGCAGCGACTTTGGTTTAATGACGGTTTCGTCGTGCGCATGCTCCATCACGAGCGGCGTGCTGCAATAGGGGCAGTCGGAGGCGGTAATATTCGGCTCCAACGTGCAGCTGGCCCCGCACGAATCGCATTTCACGAAATGGCCGACCAGCTCCTCTTCCTTGGTGGCCGCTTCGGTGAGGTAGGCCAAAAAATCCAGCTCTTCGACGGACTCGTCGATTTCCGGGATCTCGTTTTCGGCACCGCAATATTGGCAGGCCAGCGTGGTGGTGCCGGGCTGGTAGGTCAGCTCCGCGCCGCAGGAGGTGCAGGCGAAGGAAACGGCCGCTTCGGGGGATTCCATGGCTACGCTCCCGGAATGGACGGAGGAACGCTGCCGAATACCGGCGCCAGCTCGGGAATCTGCGACCCGGCGGTCCAGTTGGCCATGCCTTCGCGCCAGAAGAGCGAATCGGCGTTAATCTGGCGCGCCATGGCCATCTGTTTCAAGGTGTTGAGATCGAACGGTCCGGCCTGCCGGCCGTTTTGCACGGCGAAGAAGGCGAGCGCCGGCGGAGCGGGCGGAACCGGGGGCGGGGCCGACTGCACGGGCGGAGGCGTTGCGCCGGCCTGCTGTTCAGGCATCATGGCCTGGCCCATTTGGTTGGCCATGGCAAAGCCCATGCCCATGCCCATTCCGGCGCCCGCCGTGCCGGACGGGTTTGCGGCGGCCGCTTCCATCGCCTTGGCTGCTTTCAGTTGGGTCAGCTTGTTCAGGTCGATCGCATTCAGGCGGCTGAGTTCGAAGATTTCTTTCTTCACCTCTTCCGGCATCGATACGTTTTCCACGAGGAACTTGGTAACCTCCACGCCATACTGTTCGAACTCGGGGCCAATCTGCGTGTGCACGAATTCGGAGAGTTCGTTGGCTTTGGCCGCGAAGGCCTCGACCGGGAAGCCGGCTTCGCCGACGGCGTCGGTGAAGCGGGTAACGATCAACGAGCGCAGCTGCTCGCCAATCTCCTCGGTGGTAAAGTGGCCGTCGGTGCCGACGATCTCGCGGATAAAGGTCGCCGCATCCTTGACGCGGATCACATAGGTGCCGAATGCACGGATTTCGAGCATGCCGAAGCGCGGGTCCGAAAGGGTAATGGCGTTTTTCGTGCCCCACTTTTGGTCGGTCATGTTGCGGGTGCTGACAAAATAGACCTCGGCCTTGAACGGGCTGTTGAAGCCGTGCGCCCAGCCTTTGAGCGTGGCGAGGATCGGCAGGTTTGCGGTAGAGAGGGTATACATGCCCGGTGCGAAAACATCGGCGATCTTGCCCTCGTTGATGAAGACCGCCGCCTGTCCTTCGCGGACGGTCAGTTTCGCTCCGTTTTTGATTTCGTTTTGATAGCGCTCGAAGCGGTAGACCATCGTGTTGTTCGAATCGTCCAGCCACTCGATGATATCGATCAGTTCGCCGCGTAGTTTGTCGAAGAGTCCCATCTTTTGTGTCCCCATGTTTGAGTCTGATAATAGGTTGTAGAAGAAACCACATGTTGTCGTTTAAAAGCAAGATCGCTTAACGGAATTGATCTGCAAATTATAAAGGGTGCTTTATGTAGCCGCGGTCCGGCCTCGCCCGGTGAGCGATGACAGCGGGAGTCAGGGCAAGCTATAAGTCAGTTCCGCAGAGGCATGGAAAAGTAGGGCTGGCATCTTGCCGGTCTGCGGCGGCCCGATTCCGTTGATTTTGGAGGGTCGCAGGCCCTGCGACTGTGGGGCAGGCATCTCTGCCTGCCCTTGAACAGGCAAGAATGCCTGCTCCACGAAGTGCGGTGCGGCTGGGGAGGGTCGCGGCTCTGCGACCAAGGCACGGAGCCCGTGCCCCTCCGTGCGCCTTCGAGTCCATTGGGCTTACTGGCGAAAGTCCAGTCCGGCTGAAGTTGCTAAGCCGGTAGTTGAGAGTAACTGCGTCGCAGTAATGCGGGGGGGAGAGCAACAGGAAACAAACAGACAGTCCGCAGGATAACGAACCCGTTTCGGCCTGATGGATGGGCGAGCCTGCGTAGGACCGGCGAAGCCGCAACCGCGAGGAGCGCGGCGTTCCTGAACCGGCAACGGAATGC
>NZ_JBFJYW010000287.1:0-4846 GCF_041622395.1 Pontiella sp.
CCTCCTTCAAGGAAGGCCTGCGTTGCGGCGCGTAAGTGTTCCACGCGCTCAAAGCCATCATTAAGGGCAAAGGCCTCTCCACCGCCGTCGGCGACGAAGGCGGATTTGCTCCGAACTTCTCAGGCGGAACCGAAGAAGCCCTCGACTCCATCATGCAGGCCATCAAGGATGCCGGATACGAGCCGGGCACGGACGTGACCATCGGCCTCGACTGCGCCTCCTCCGAGTTCTACCAGGACGGCGTTTACAACTATGCCAAGTTCGAAGGCGAATCCGGTGCCAAGCGCTCTTCCGAAGAGCAGGCCACCTACCTCGAAGAGCTGATCTCCAAATACCCGATCGACTCCATCGAAGACGGCATGAACGAAGAAGACTGGGCCGGCTGGAAGATCCTGACCGACAAGATCGGCGACCGCTGCCAGCTCGTGGGCGACGACCTGTTCGTGACCAACGTTGAATATCTTGCGCGCGGCATCAAGGAAGGTTCCGCCAACTCGATCCTCATCAAGGTCAACCAGATCGGCACCCTGACCGAGACCCTCGACGCGATCGAAATGGCCCACAAGGCCGGCTTCACCGCCGTGGTCTCCCACCGTTCGGGCGAAACCGACGACAACACCATCGCCGACATCGCGGTGGCCACCAATGCGGGCCAGATCAAGACCGGATCGCTCAGCCGCTCCGACCGTATTGCCAAGTACAACCAGCTGCTCCGCATCGAGGAAATGCTCGGTTCCGACAGCCGCTACGGCGACGCGTAATTAACGATCCTTCGTTAATGCTGAAAGGCGGCCTTCGGGCCGCCTTTTTTCGTGGGGGGAGATTCCGCAATGCCGTAGCGGCGGAAAGAAACTAAACCAGCGCGGCCAGCAGCTTGTCCAGGTGGCGCTTGAGCTTCGCGGGCGGTTTGTCCATCAGCACGTATTTCCCGTCGGCGCCCAGCTGGGCATAGCTCCGCCAGCCATTGGCTTGGCGCCAGGGGATGGAAACGTTGTCGATCGCGGTTGCGGCGGTTTCGGGATCGAGCCCAAGCTGGCCGCAAGTAAAGATGCAGCGCGCGCGGTCCATCCCGTTGCGCTGCACGGCTTCGAAGGCGAAATATTCGGGCGACTGCCCGTCCATCGGCTTCCCTTTGTCCAGATAGGGATTCGGCGGCGGAGGGAGCCCGGCGGGTTTCATGTTTTCGTGGCCGTATTTATAGAAGCCGCGCAACAGCTGGATCCCCCGGTCAATCGTCTCCGCGTGCTCCGTCAGCTCGATGGGATCGACGCCCGAACGCGCCGCGATCTTCGAATATTCGTCCACGCCATCCACGATGGCCTTCACAACTTGGTCTGCCTGCAATGTATTCATAGGACCGCGCATTCTAAACGTCCTTCTGGCCACCGCAATATTTTCCGGCCGCATTCTTGGCCAACGAATCGGTTGCCCGGCCCTAAAGAAATCGTTATTCTGCATCGATGAATGCGATCTACCCCACATTGGAGGCCTGCTTTCCCCGTTCGGGGGAATACCGCAACGGCCATGGCGGCGGTGCCCTGCGCGAATCCGCCGCCCCCTTCAACCATTTTCCCTACCGCGAGCGGCACCTCCAATGCCTCTGGGCCGATCCGCGCAACCGCCCGGCGGAACTGTCGACCTCCGAGGGCGAGACCGTGACGGTCGAGCATCCCGGCGACTGGAACCTCGAGGCCGGCCCCGACTTCCTGAACGCGGCCCTGCTGATTGGCAAGGAGCGCCGCCGCGTCGTCGGCGATCTTGAAATCCACATCCATCCCAACGGCTGGAAACAGCACGGCCACGCCGACGATCCGCGCTACGAAAACGTCCGCTTCCACGTCGTCTATTTCCAAGGCGCCGAGATCCCCGGTCTGATCCAGATCCCGTTGCAGGACCCCCTCTCGACCGATCCCAAGTTCTCGTTCGAAAACATCGACCTCACCGCCTTCCCCTACTCCATTCCCACCGGCGAGTTTCCCCTGCTCGGAATGGATCCCGACCGGAAGACCCATCTGCTGGAAGCGGCCGGCGAAGAGCGGTTGCGGCTCAAGGCCGAGCGCCTTGCCCTCGCGATGCAGACCAAGGAACCCGAGCAGGTGCTCTGGGAGGAACTGCTCGCCGCGCTCGGCTACAAAAACAACAAGACCCCCTTCCGGCGACTCGCCACCCTGCTGCCGCTCGCCCGCCTCAAAGCGCGGGCCAACTCGCCGGACGAGGCCTATGCCTTGCTGCTTGGCCTGTCGGGCCTCCTCCCGAAAAACCCCGATCCCAAATGGACGCCCGAAACCAAAACCTTCATCCGCCAAGTCTGGGACTTCTGGTGGAAACAGCCCGAGAAACTCCAGGAACCCGCGCTGGACAAAGCCAGCTGGACCCTCGCCGGCATCCGCCCCGCCAACCACCCCGTCCGCCGGCTGATGGCCGCCGCGCACTACGCCTTCCCCCCCCTTCAACTCGTGAACCGCTTCACCCTTTTAACCCAGTTTCCCGCCAACCACTGGCAGACCCACATCGGCTGGAAAACCCGATGCGCGCCCACCGCCCTCGTCGGCCAGACCCGCGCCAACGCCATCGTCACCAATATCCTGGTCCCGTTCAGGGCCGCCACCGGATCAACCGAACCGAATCTGGACAAGTTGCCCGTCGAACCCAGCAACAGCATCATCCGCCAAACCGCCTTCACCCTCTTCGGCCCCGACCATTCCGCCAAGGTCTACCGCTCCGCCCTCGCCCGCCAAGGCCTCATCCAAATCTTCCACGACTATCTCATCACCCATCGGCTCGATGAACTCAAGCAACGGTTTTAGTACCGAAGGGGATTGCCTCCGCAATCCTGGCAGAGTATGTACGGGCGATCATGAAGAACTTTTTCGGCCGCATCCGGCAACTTACCGCAGAAGCGGAAGACACCTCCGTTGAACAGCTCAAGCTCAACACCCGCACGCTTTCCATCTGGGAAGGGAACCTCTGGGCCCTCATGTGGGGGCTGGGCGAGTCCTACATCGGCCCCTACGCCCTCTTTCTCGGAGCCGGCAACATGGTCATGGCCTTCCTCGGCACGGCGCCCGTATTCATCACCTCCATCGCCCAGCTCGTCGGGTCCGGCCTGATCGACCGGGTCGGCCGCCGGATGCCGATCATTCTCGGCGGCATCGCCTTGCAATCGGCCGTCTGGCTCCCGCTGTTCGCGCTGCCGTTGCTGCTGCCCTCCGGCGGGGTGATTGCGCTCGCGGCCTGCGCCGCGCTCTACTTCGCCATTGCCGGGATCGTCGTGCCCTCGTGGATGAGTCTCATCGGCGACGTCGTCGAGCCCGCCGCCCGCGGGCAATACTTTGCCAACCGCTCGCGGCTGGTGATGTACGGCATGGTGGTGGCGCTGCTGCTCGCCGGAATCATCACCAATGCCTGGAAAGGCATCGGCCTCACCGCCGTCGGTTTCGGGCTCGTGTTCGGCATCGCCGCCCTCGCCCGAACCACCAGCATCGCCTTCATGCGGCGGCATTACGACGCCCCGCTGGAGCCCTGCACGCCCAACGACCGCTATTCCTTCTGGAGCTTCCTGGGCGCGACCGAAAACCGCAACTATGCCCGCTTCACCTTCGCCGTTGCCCTCATGAGCGGCACCACCAACATTGCCGGACCCTTTTTCGCCGTCTACATGCTTCGCGACCTGCAGTGGTCCTACCTGCTCTTCACCATCAACACGCTCACCTTCATGCTTGCGCAGACGTTCTTCGTGCGCTGGTGGGGATCCATCGGCGACCGCCACGGCAACCGCTCCGTCTTGCTGGCCACCGGAAGCCTGTTGCCGATCCTGCCGTTGTTCTGGGTCTTTTCCGCCAACTATTTCGTTCTGCTCTTTGCGCAGGTGGTCTCCGGCGCCATCTGGTCCGGCTTCAACCTGGCCGCCGCCAACTTCATCTACGATTCCGTCCCGCAGAACCGGCGCGCCCGCGCCGTCAGCTACTACAGCCTCATCAACGGCCTCTTTTCCGTCATCGGCGCGATGGGCATCGGCGCGTGGCTGGCCACGCACACCCCCTCCGAACTCCATCTGGGCACGGTGCATCTGGCGCTGAGCTCCCCCCTGCCGGTCGTCTTCGTGATCTCCGCCATCACGCGAGCCATCGCCGCCGCCATCATGTTGCCGCAATTCCGCGAAGTGCGCGAGGTCGAGCCGATCTCCACCGCCCGCATCCTCTACCGCCTCGGCATCGGCCAGCCCCTCTTCGGGCAGGTCAACGTCTTCTCGCCCCGCCTGCGGGCCATCGCCGCGTACAACAGGAAAAACAGCGCGCCTCAGCCGACCTCCGACTGATGCCCAAACACCTTGTCCTGGCGGCGGGACGACGAGCCGTAGCTCGCATAGCCGATGCGAGTTCCCGTGGCCCCGAAAACGCGGATCCGATATCCGCGCTACGCCGGTTGCAACAAAAACACCTTGTCCTGGCGGCGGGGACGACGAGTCGTAGCTCGCATATCCGATGCGAGTTCCCGTGCCCCGAAAACGCGGATCCGATATCCGCGCTACGCCGGCTGCAACAAAAACACCTTGTCCTGGCGGCGGGGACGGCGAGTCGTAGCTCGCATATCCGATGCGAGTTCCCGTGGCCCCGAAAACGCGGATCGGATATCCGCGCTACGCCGGCTGCAGCAAAAACACCGGGTCCTGGCGGCGGGGACGACGAGCCGTAGCTCGGATATCCGATGCGAGTTCCCTTGCCCCCGAAAACGCGGATCCGATATCCGCGCTACGCCGGTTGCAGCAGGAACACCGGGTCCTGGCGGCGAGACGACGAGTCGTAGCTCGCATATCCGATGCGAGTTCCCGTGCCCCGAAAACGCG
>NZ_JBFJYW010000288.1:0-4827 GCF_041622395.1 Pontiella sp.
CAGATTCCTAATCTGTAGGTAGGAGGTTCGAGTCCTCTCCGGGGTACCACTTCACCCCCACTGGGCCCGGACAACGGAGGCTTCGATTGAAATCCACATCTTCCTTGGAGCGGCGGGATCGCGCCATGCGCCGCATCCGCGCCTTTTTCCACGAACGCGGCTACCTCGAGGTGGAAACCCCGATCCGGCTGGCAACCCCCTGCATGGAACTGCATATCGACGCCGAGCCCTCGGGCGACCACTTCCTGCGCACCTCGCCGGAAATCTTCCACAAGCAGCTACTGGCCGCCGGGCACGATCGGATTTTCGAGATCGGAAAATGTTTCCGGCATGGCGAACGGGGAAAACTCCACCATCCGGAATACACCATGCTGGAGTGGTATCAAACCCATGCCGACTACATGGATGTTCTCGCCGAAACCAAAGCGATGATCGCTGCCGTCTGGGAGGATGCGCCGGCCGATTGGAAACCGTTGACCGTTTCCGGCGCCTTTCTGGAATACGCCGGATGGGATCCCGCCGGGAACTACGACGAGGATCGATTCGACATCGATCTAGTCGAAAAGGTGGAGCCCGCCATTAAAGCACTGGGCGGAGCCGTGGTGCTGAAAGACTATCCCATCGAAGCCGCCGCCCTCTCGCGCCGCAAACCGGGCAACCCGCTGATCGCCGAACGGTGGGAGCTTTACATCGAGGGCATCGAGCTGGCCAATGCCTATTCCGAACTGACCGATCCCGTGGAGCAACGCGCCCGGTTTCTGGAGTGCGCCGAACAACGCAAGGCGATGGGCAAAGCAGTCTATCCGATCGACGAAGCCTTCCTGGCCGCACTGGGAAACATGCCGCCGTCGGGCGGCGTGGCGCTGGGCATCGACCGCCTGCTGATGCTGATGGCCGGGGCCGACTCGCTGGATGCGGTGCTGCCGTTTCGATAGAGCGGCGGCCCCGCCGAGCCGAAAAACCATCCGGAAAAAGCCGCTACGAATCCTTTTTCCCGCCTTTTACCTCGTCCTCATTCCCCTTGTGGTACTTCTCGACCGTCTTATCGAGTTGCCGCAATTGCTTGGCGACATCGTTGAGGCGGTACTCGATCGAATTGAGGATCCAAAACTGGAAATGCTCCACCTTGGTCGACTTGTGCATCATCCAGATAATCTTGATGGAAACCAGCAGAACCGCGATTTCCAGCGAGAAAAGAGGGGGAATAAAGGGATCCTTGATATGCAGGGCATGATTGACTAAGTCGTTCGTCGCCAGCAGTGCGATCGCAATGATGAAAAACATGTTCACCATGTGATCCTGCTTTGCCGCATCCTTTCCGCCAATCTGCCCCATGAGCTGGCGGATCTTTTCCTTCTCTTTCTTGAACTGGTCGAGTTCGGCCTTGAGTTTGATCGGGTCTAGTTCTTCCATGCGAGACATCTCCTGTTTTACTAGGTGGGATTATAGGGAGGGCAACACATTCATCAATACCTATTAAAGCCCGAATCCGCCTCGAACCTCTTTGCTGGCTATTTTAAATTGACGACCCGGTCATGCGAAAGGTCATACTCCCTCCCAGTGCAGGGGTTCGTTTTCAGAACGACGGGAGGCCATGTTGCAAGATCACATCATGAAGGCACTCATTCTCGCAACCATACTGATTGGTTTGCTGGGTTTGCTTTTCAAGCGGAACCTGCTTCTGCGCATTCTCTCGATGGATGTGATGGGCACGGGGGTTGTCAGCCTGTTCGTGCTGTATGCCACGCGCCATGGAAGGCGCACCCCGACCGTGACCGGCGAAACGGTTGAACCATATGCCGATCCCGTTCTGCAGGCGGTCATTCTGACGGCGATCGTGATCGGCTTCTCCATCGTGGCCCTGGTGTTGGTGCAAAGCATGTACATTGCCAAGCGATATCCCACGCTGGAAGTCGACGAAATCGAAGACCACTGGAAGGAGGACGGATGATCCTTCTCCTGGTTTTTCTTCCGTTCCTGACGGGACTGCTCTGCCTCATGTTCCATCGCGGGCTGCGAACCATCCCGGTTTTTGCCTACCTCGTTTCCGCGGCGGCAAGCCTCGGTGTTCTTGGCACGGGCAACGCCATGTCCATCCACCTCGTCGATAGTTTTGGCATTTCGCTGGTACTCGATCGAGCGGCCGCCTGGTTCGTCCTGCTGAATGCCGTCGTGTCGATTGCGGTTGCCTGGCATGAGCGCTACAAAGGCCGACATCACTATTTCTTCATCCTGCTGGCCGTGTTGCACGGTTGCGTGAACGCCTGCTTTGTCAGCAACGATCTGTTCAATCTTTATGTCGTGATCGAACTAACCACCATCTGTGCCTTCCTATTGATCGGACAAGGAATGTCGACGCGGCACCTCTGGAACGCGCTTCGCTACATTTTCCTGAGCAATGTCGGCATGCTCTTTTTTCTGCTGGGCGTGTTGCTGGTCTACGAATCGGCCGGCGATTTTACGTTTGCGAGCGCGGTCAAGGCCCCGCCCACGGCGCGGGCGATGATCGTGACGGGACTGCTCGTCAAGGGGGGCGTTTTTTTGCCCGGCCTTTGGTTGCCGCAGGCGCACGCCGAAGCCGATGCGGCCGTTTCCGCGCTTCTTTCCGGATTGGTGGTGAACATCGGGCTGTTGCCGCTGCTTCGCATGGAGGCCTGCTCGCCCGATGCGGAAACCGTTATTCGGCTGGTCGGCTTCGGCGGCATTTTCACCGGACTCGGACTGGCCTTTTTGCAGCGCGACGTGAAACGGCTACTGGCCTGTTCAACCATCTCCCAAGTCGGATTCGTGCTGATTGCCCCGGTCGCGGGGCCGGTGTATGCCTTTGCCCACGGGATCGCCAAAGCCAGCCTGTTTTTATGCGCAGGCCGGTTGCCCGATCGCGACCTAACGCGCCTGAAGGAAAAAGGCGTCGAGCGGCCGCTTGCCCTGCCGATGGTGCTGGCGGCGTTGTCGATTGCCGGGGGGCCGCTGCTGTTCGGCTTTTATGCGAAATATTCCGTCGGGACGATGCTTTCGGAGTGGGCCTATGGGCTGATGATGCTCGCTTCCGTTGGTACGGCCGCGATCATGACCCCGATTATCCTGCTTCCGCAAAAGCCGGCCTCTTGGCGGGAATCCAGCTGGTGGCAGTCGCCCACCCTGCTCGGGATCGTACTGCTGGCGTGCGGCATTCTTTCCGGCCCGTACAACCTCTCGGCCTGGGCGAAGTCCGCCGGCATCTTGGCGGCAGGCATGCTGCTGCACAAAACCCTCCTTTGGCGATTGGCCAAGCTCTCGCTTCCGGGAGGCTGGGAAAAGCTGGAGCACGTGGTGGGGATGACCTGCATCGCGCTCATATTTTTGATTGTGACGGTGTACCTGCCATGAGTGGACCGTTCATACTCGCCTTCGGAATTTGGATGCTGCTCACGGCCGACTTTTCGCGGACCAACGCCCTCGCGGGCCTTGTTGCGGCGGCGCTGGTTGCCTTGCTGCCCAAGCACCGCTTTTCGGCCTGGCAACTTTTCCGTCTCATTCTCTCCGTCCTCATTCGGGTACCCATGGCGATCTGGGAGTCGGCCTGCATCGTCTTCATCCCCCACCCCAACGAACGGATTTCCACCGAAAAGATCCAGCATCCCCAAAACCGCTGGTCGATTTTCTGCCAATCGTTCATCATCACCTTCACCCCCCGATCGCTGGTCGTAAGCGAGGACGACGACGAGATCCGCATCCACTCCCTGGAACCCGGGGACCCATCATGACCCTCCTATTGGCCTTCATGCTTTTCACGCTCCTGTTCCCGGTGGTCCACTCCTTCCGCACCGCAAACATCTGGGAACGGATGCTCTGCTACACCAGCATTTCCACCCGCGCGGCCGTGGTGTTGATCATCTTTTCGCGCTACCGACACGATGTCATGATCGGGCTGGTGGCGGTGATCGTTCTGTGCGTCGGCAATTCCGGCCTTCTTCTGCTCGCCAAATTGATTAAAGGACTGGAGGACGAATGCGATTGATTCTGGCAACCGTACTGGCCGGTATCGGCGCCGCCCTCTGGCTCTGGGGCGCGCTCCGCCTGACCGGAAAGAAGAGCTATCTGTGGAAAATCCATGCCTTGGGCATTTCCGACATGATCGGGTCGCTCTTCATTCTCGCGGGCGTGCTGTTGCACTCAACGGAGTATTGGCCCCATGTGTTGCTGGCCATGGCCTCCATCGCCTTCTGGGGAACGGCGTTTTCGCTGGTGATGGCCCGGTTGGGCCACAGCCGGCACGGGGAGGACCCAAAATGAACGGTTGGCTCGAGGTCTTCATCGTTGCACTGCTTCCGCTGACGGCGCTTTTTGCCGTGCTGCAGACGCAGCCATACGCCGCGCTCGTTTTGCGCGGCATGATGGGCGTGGTCTCCGTGTTGCTCTATGCCGTGCTGGGCGCACCCGACGTGGCCCTGACCGAAGTGCTGGTGGGTACGTTGCTGACCGTCATTCTTTATGCCGTAACCGTGCGCTCCACGCAGGTGGTGCGCGTGGGAATGTTGACCAACAGGGATTCCACCGCCGCGATCAAGCGGCTGTGCAAAACCCATAAACTATCGCAACGCAAAATCGTGTTCCCCAGCGAAAAGGAGTTGATCGCCGCCCTCAAAGAGGGACGGGTGGACGCGGTGTGCGTCAAATCCGGAACCGCCCCCTCGCTGCGCCCCCTGTTTGAGCCGGATCTTCCGGCGGACCTCCTCGTCACGGTGCTGGCAGAACACGGACGCTGGCACGAACGACAACTCGGCAAGCTCAAGCAGGCCGACGAACCGGTCGCCAGGTTACGGTACCGCGAGAAAGGAGGAATCC
>NZ_JBFJYW010000289.1:0-4813 GCF_041622395.1 Pontiella sp.
AAGTTGGTCTTGCACGGCAGCGCCACATCCATCGACGAAGTGGATCGCTTTGCGGAGTGGGCCTCCGACTGGGGCTTGAGCGGGGTGGCCGCGCTCGTGGGCGCCGATTTGGAGAACGGCGGCGCCGGTGACGGCTATAACAATCTGGCCGAATATGCGTTGGGCATGGATCCGACCCTTTCGGACGCCGGTTCCCGGGATTGGGCAGAAGTGGTGGTTGAGGAGGGAACGACCTGGTTCGACTACATCCATTACCGCCGCTCGGACTATGCTGCGGAGGGTTTATCCTATTGGGTGATCGATTCGACGAACCTGCTGGGTTCCGTCTCCTTCACCAATTCCGCGGATCAAATTATCGTCGGCCCGGCGGTCGATGGCTACGAGCCGGTGACCAACCGCTACGAAATCGATTTGCCGGAAAGGTTTATCCAACTCATGATCCAGCAAGACTAATTCGAACCTTCGGATGAACCACGGAATCCACTAAACACACGGAAACAATCCAATCTTCCGATTCCGTGTGTTCCGTGGTGGAGATCGTCCTGTGCGATTCTGGGGCTGGCTGGCGACGTATTTCGGCAACCCTGGCGATTGCCAAGGGTCACCGCTCGATCGCTCTGCGAAGCCCGTTATGGAGCAGCCTCCCGAAGGCCTGGCCAACTCGGTTTCAGCAGGCGATTGGCCACGATGGCGAAACCACCTGCCCATGGATGTGCAACGCATCCGTCGGGGCTTTTCCATCGGTTCGACGCACGCCGCCCTTGGAGCGGCATGGATCCCAGCGGTTATGAAAGCACCGACACCTCCGGCCTGATCCCGTTTATCGACAACGATGTCTTTGATTTTGCCTATGGCGACACCGACAACGATGAACGCATCATTGACGCGCAGTATGGATCTACCGCGCTCTACGTCGACGGGGAGGATAAGCTGTTCGGGGTAAACTTTGCCGACGGCCGCATTAAAGGCTATGAACTCGAATTTTATGGCAGCGACAAAACCTTCTCCGCGATGTTCTGCCGCGGCAACGAAATGTACGGGGTAAACGACTTCGAGCCGGTCGGCGCGGAGATCGTGATCGACAACGCCACCGGCCTGATGTGGCAGCAGTCCGACAGTCTCGAAGGCCTCAATTGGGAAGAGGCGCTGGCCTACGCCGAAGGCCTCGAACTCGGCGGTTACCGCGACTGGCGCCTGCCGACCGCCAAGGAGCTTCAGGGGCTCGTCGACTACACCCGTTCGCCGGGCACCACCGCTTCCGCCGCAATCGATCCGATCTTCAGCGGTACCGGCATCACCAACGAAAACAATGAGGCGGACTTTCCCTGGTACTGGAGCGGAACCACCCACGAAAACTGGGAGAATGCCGAATGGGCCGCCTATATCGCCTTTGGCCGTGCCATGGGATATGAAGACTCGGCATGGACCGATGTCCACGGCGCCGGCTGCCAGCGCAGCGACCCGAAAAGCGGCGTGCTCAGCGAAAATACGACCGACTTCACCTATGCAGCAAGCTTGGACGGCCTCGGCGGCGGTTACTATCAGACCGATGCGCCCCAGGGCGATGCCGCCCGCGTCTACAACTTCGTGCGCTGCGTGCGCGGCGGTGCCGACGGGCCGGATGCCGACACCGACGGCGATGGTCTGACCGACTGGTATGAATATAACTATGCCTCCGACGCCACCGCCATGGGGGCCAAGGCCGATTCCGACGGCGACGGCGTATCCAATGAAGATGAGTGCACCGCCGGAACCATCCCGACCGAGGAGGACTCCTATTTCCATCTTGCGGGCTTTTCCGGTTCAAACAGCGTTGAATCCATTTCGTGGGTCAGCGAGCTGGACCGCACCTACACCTTGGAAATGTCGACCAATCTCACCAACGGTTTCACGACGGTAGAGAGCGGCATTGCCACCACCGCGCCGACCAATACCTACCTGCTGGACGGCACCGCCGACGCGGCCTTCTATCGCGTGCTTGTAGAATAGTCTCCCCGCAACAGCCCCCCATGCGTCTGCAATGCTCCGTTCAACAAGGTGAGCCGGTGACCAGGAAGTCCATTGACGAAGTGGATCGCTTTGCGGTGGTGGCCGCCGACTGGGGCTTAAGCGGCGGAGCCGCGCACGGGGAGAAAACGGGGCGGGCATAGGTATAAATGACTATAGGCAGACGGCGGAACTGCTGTACTTTAATAAGTTGATAAATCGTGAAGGACCCTCCCCTTGCCAGACTGGCAGAGAGGCCGTGCTGTTGGGGTTTTTTAAACAATAAATAGGAATAAGGAGAGCAGAATGAAGATAGCAGGTATAACAGGAATGGCTTTGGCGCTGGGACTTTCCGGCGCGGCACACGCCGCACCCACGGTTGCACTGCCCGCAGGTGGCGGCACCGCGGGCTTCCATGAAAGCGGTGCGAACGCGACCGGGTTCCGTACGTTCGGAACCGGAAAGTCTTTCGATCTCAACGGGGACGATATCTACGGCTCGCACGGCTATTTCTTTTTCGGCGTGGGCGGAACGGCGAACGTTAACCCAACTTCCGCGGCCTAAAATAAAGATTTCCAGGCACTGGATTTCGCAACACGCTTGTTTTCAACGCAGTGCGACGAATCCGATGAATTCGGCGCAATGGCGCTGGTTTTTGTAACTCCTTGAACGGCAAGGATTCGTATTCTGCGGCGTCTTCCGTAGTGACTGCATGGCGGATTTTTCCTGTTTTTCCCTGGGGGCGGCGAAGTAGTCTTCCTGTGTTGATGAACGGAGGGCGGCTATGTTTTTCAGGGAAAAGAAATCGCGGAAGACCCGGGTGCTGCAGTTGGTTGAAAACCACCGCAATGCCGAGGGGAAGGTTTGCCAGCGGGTGGTTGTGTCGCTGGGCGGATGCCCGGTGCCGGACGAACACCGCAAGCGGGTGGCGGCGGAACTTTCCCGGCGCATGGCCGGATATGAGCAGCTGCTTTCGGAAGAGCCGGTCATTGAATACTGGGTCGGGCGGGTTCTCGAACGGATGGAGGAGGCCGGGCACCTGTCATCGGCTTTCCGGAGGGAGATCCCCGCGTTGCCTGCATGTAGCGTCGCTCCGATCCATATCGACGGAATCGAGCACGAAAACGGAGTACGCCTCGGCCCGTCTTTGGTTCTGCTGCGGGCATGGGAATCGCTCGGACTCGATCCGGTTCTCAAGGAGCAGGGCTTTTCGGATGAACAGCTCGCCACGGCCAAAGCCGTTGTGTTCAACCGGCTGATCGAACCGTCCAGTGAAAACGAGCTGCCCAACTGGATCGCAACGACCGCGCTCGGAGACCTGTTCGGCCTGCACACCGAAGGGTGGGCGGAAGACCGCTTCTACCGCATCGGCGACAAGCTGCTCAAAGGGATGCCGGAGCTTGAAGCCCACCTGCGCCGCAAGGAGCGCGACCTGTTCAACCTCGACCGGACCATCCTGCTCTACGACCTGACCAATAGTTATTTCGAGGGGAGCGGCGCACTCAACCCGCTCGCCCGCCGGAGCGTCGCCTCCAAGGAAAAGCGATCCGACTGCCCGCTCATCTCGGTGGGGATCGTGCTCGACGCGGAGGGGTTCATCATCCGGCACAAGGTTTTCGCGGGGAACATCAGCGACTGCAAAACCCTGCTCGATGCCGTCGCCGATCTCGAACACATCGCCGAAGGCGAGGCCAAGCCCGTTGTCATCGTCGATGGCGGCATGGCCAGCCAGGCCAACCTCGACGCGTTGCGCGAACGCGGCTACGACTACATCGTCAACGGCAAGCGCCGCTCCCGCGCCGACTTCGCCGACGACTTCCTCGACATCGACAGCTTCCGGCGCGTCGAAGGCCGCGGCAAGGCCGGCGAAAAACAACCCGTATTCGTCCGCCGAATATCCACTGGCGCCGAAACCGTCGTCCTCTGCCGCAGCGCCGGGCGCAAACAAAAAGAAGACGCCATCGTGGACAACGCCGAGCGCAAGCTCATCGAAGGACTCGAAGTCCTGCAGGCCCGGATCATCCGCAACGACAAACGGCTCAAGCTCGACGAAAGCCCCGCGCTCGTCAACCGCGCCATCGGACGGCTCCTCAGCCGAACCACCCGTGCCTCCCGGCTCTACACCATCAACTACGACCCCGAAACCCAACACCTCGACTGGCACCGGAAAGAAACCGAATGGGATACCTCGCGCGACCTGCACGGATGCTACCACCTGCGCAGCACCCTCGAACTCAAGGACCAGCAACTGTGGCAGCTCTACATCACCCTCGTCCGCGTCGAGGACGCCTTCCGCAGCATGAAAAGCGACCTCGGCCTCCACCCCTTCCACCACCAGCTCGCCGACCGCTGCCGCGCCCACATCTGGATCACCGTACTCGCCTACCACCTGCTGCGCTGGATCGAGCACTCCCTCAAACTCTCCGGCTACGACTGCACCTGGCGCACCCTGAGGCGACGGCTCGACACCCACGGCTACACCTCCCTCATCGTCCCCGACGCCGACGGCCTCGAACACCACCTGCGCAAACCCGGCCGCCCCAATCCCGTCCAGAAACTCATCTATGCGCTGCTCGGCATCGACTGGACCGCCCTGCCGATCCGCCGCCATACCTACAAAACGGAGGGATGCGCGAAAATGTAGTGACCGCATCCGCGTAAGACCTTGCGGAAGAACGAACTATTTTTAGTGCCGCGGAAGTTGGGTTAGGGCATGGTTGGGACGGTGGATTGTTGAGCCGGTGCGTGCCCGGCTCCGTCGCCCCCGCGTTTCAGGTCAACGGTCCGCCGGGCTTGTCGTGGATGATGGTGTCGGTCAGGAAGTCGG
>NZ_JBFJYW010000290.1:0-4760 GCF_041622395.1 Pontiella sp.
CCCGGAAATTTACGACGTCGAAAAAATCGACAACTCGCAGTTCTACAACTTCGATTTCAAATACGACCTGCCCGGCACCGAAAAGGCGCTGCACTTCCCGTTCAAAAACCTCGAAGGCATGGCGCCGGACACCCTGCGCGTGTTTTTAAGAACCGACCGCATCGCGGTCTTCGGCGTCCGCTACTTCATGAGCCACCCCGGCCACTCGCTGGACAACTATGTGGAGCTGATCAAAAAATTCTCCGCCCAGAATCCCGGCGAAGAAGAGGGGGCGATGCTGATCTATGCCGACGACGCGGAGTACGTCGGCACCAACGCGTGGTACAACCTGAAATACTGCAACGATCCGGATGCCATCTTCGAGGCCATGCCCGATGCCGAAGAAAAGCTGGTCGCCCTGGTCGAAGCCGTGCGCGAACTCGGGGAATTCACCACCTTCGACTCCGCCTGCAACGAGCTGCCGGCCCTCGAAGACAAAATCAATTTCAACGACAATATGTCGTGGCACGGCGGGCAGGCCTCCAACTGGTCGGGCACGCCGATGGCAAAGCTGCTGCGCCCGTGGCAGGCGCTGGTCCGCGAAAAGCTCAAGGACGTCGAAGACACCCTCGCGCCCGATGTGCTGGAAGCGGTCTGGTTCCACCTCACCAACTCCTACAACTCCGACGGGCAGTGGCCGCCGACCACCAAGGCCTCCCCGCACTTTATCTTCCCGTTCAACTACGCCTACAATTTCCAGAACCTGCTGACGGCGGAAATGCTGCTCGGCGGCGTGGACCGCTCCTCGCTCGATACCGACCCCGTCGCGACCATGAAGGCCGTCTTTACCATGCAGCAGGATCTGGTGCTTGAAAAAGCCGAGCGCCTGATGGCTTCCGGCTCCGCACAGGAGCAAAAGGATGCCGCCTTTGCCAAAGAACTGATTGCCCGCTCGCGCGATACCTCCGGCATCGCGCCCGATGCCAAGGTGCTCTATCCCGCCGAATACGAAGTCCGGGCGGAGGCCTTGATCAAGGCGCGGCAGTTGGTCGGCGGCGTGATCGTGGCCGGGGACAAATAAGGGGATATCATGGTTAATAAATGGATGGTAACACTCATTGGCGCCGGCCTGTTGTTGCAGCACGGCTTTGCGGAAGCACACTCGGTTTCCAGCTTGGACGAGTTGATGAAGCTCGCGGCGCAGGACGGCAACGAAATCACGATGAAGCCGGGAACCTATTCGGCAAAGGAGTACCTGACGCCGCAACGCTTGGCCGCCGTAGGCAAGGACGTGGACCGAAGCAAAGGCGGTCGCCCGCCCGTTCCGGTGCTGACGTTCGGCGGCAACAACAACGTCTACAACCTCGACGGCGTGACGCTGGAAGTCGACACCTCCATCTACGACCACCTCCCGCAATTTGGCTATCACCGCCTGCTGTTCGTCTCCGGCCGCGGCAACCTCATCAAGGGGCTGACGATCCGCTATGTCGGGCCGCAGCAGGGCATGAACGGCAACGCGCTCACGCTGTGGGGCGACGACAATACGCTGGAAGGCGTCCGCCTGTTCATGCATGGCTCTTCGCCCTTCGGCTATGGCGACCTGCTCGGCAAGGGCGGCGGGGCCTTGGTGAAGCTCAAAAAGCAGAGCGGCCTCATGATCGGAGGCGACCACTGTACGCTGAAGCGCTGCAAGGTGATCAGCCGCGCGTTCGGCCATTGCTTCTATGTCCAGGGCGCGCGCAACACCGTGCTGGAGGATTGCTATGCCGAGGGCATCACCCGCGCAACCTCCGATATGCTGCGCGATGCGCAGGGCCCCGCGTTCGAGGTCGGCTTTAAGTCGGTCTATGAAAACCGCGACGGGCGCTTCGCGTTCACGCCCGGCTACCGCAAATGCCTGACCGAAGACGGCTTCCGGACCTATAGCGAAGGCGGGCCGCGCAAGCAAAAGACCGGCAAGACCACGCTGATCAACTGCACCGCCGTCAACACCCGCGCGGGCTTCGAGATCATCGGCCCGGGCGAGGGGGATGAGATGACCGAGCTGCACGGCTGCACCGCGCTCGGATGCGAGCGCGCCTATCTGCTCATTTTCGGCAAGATCAAGACGCGCGACTGCCGGGGCGACACCGTGCACGGTCCGCTGCTCTATCTCTGGCGCGGCAGCAACGCCGACGTGGAGTTCGAGTGGGCGGGGGCGGGCTCGGACTACGCCGTTCATGCGCTGGCCACGATTTGCGGCAGCAACCACCGCGTCAAACTCACGCGCTGGGAGGCGGAGGGACCTGCGCCGCGCCTGCCGATCCTGCTCGGCTACGGCATGCCCATGCATGCCGAAATGTCCACGCCCATCCTGGCCGAGATGGCGTCCGGCATCGCGCTCATCAACGAAACGGGCATGCCGGTCATCCAAAGCGATTTGGTGAAGGAATAGCGCGCGGTCCCGCGCCGTGGGCCAACAGGGGCCTATTGGCTGTCCCGGATCTCCAGGCTGAGCTCGGCGCCATCGAGCGCCAGCGTGGCGGACCAGTCGTCGCCGCAAACCAACCAGCGGTTTGGGCCCGCGGATTTTACCGCGCGGATTCGGGGGCCCTCGGCCTGGAGCGAGGGTTCGTAGACCGCGACAAAGGGGCGCGCCCACGCTTCGCCTTTTTGGCGCACCACCAGGGTCGGCATCGGGCGATCCCAATATCGTTCCGCGAGATAGTGCCGGGCTCCGCGGTTGGCGGGGGCTTCGACCGCGAAGACGGTGCGATCTTCGTTGCCGACCATCCAAAGGTCCATCGCGACCGCGTCTGTTCCGACCTTCAAGGGGAAGCGGGCGTGCAGGGCGGAGGCCGTTTGGGCGGAGGCCTCGTTCGTGAAATAGTCGTAGCCCTTCTGGTTGCCTTTTTGGGAGGTCAGTTCCGAACTGGATTTGAGTTTGAGCGCGTCCAGTTCCATGGCGTCGGCCATGCCGTGGTAGAGCCAGTCGTGATACTCGCCCGAATCGGCTTTGTTGAGCTTCGAACGGAAGACGTCGAAGTAGAATGCGGTGGCGTCGTCGATGCGGACCAGCGCCAGAGTGCGCCGCTGGGTGGCGGCGGGCTTTTCGTATTCGAAGCCGGCGGTGAGATAGGTCAGCCGCGGATCGTTCGCCGGTTGGTCGAAGGCGGGTTCGACGGCCTCGATGGTCATGGCGATCGTGCCGTTGCCGTGCCGGGCGTAGGAGGAGGTTCCGTTGACGATGACGGTGTTGTGCGCCGGGGCCTTGGAATAGTATTCGTTGTGGTCGGGCTGCCAATAGCTGCTGCCCCGGCCGGAGTCGATGCCGAGCACGTAGCCGGCGCCATAGAGTTCAACGGCCAATCCGTTGGCGTGCATGTGGCCGCCCTTGGTGCCGAACATCGCCGCGCCGAGCGCGTGGCGGACGTCCCCGTTTTCCGGCAGGTTCTGCATCATCGCCAGATTGATCGGCTCGGCGAAGTAGGTTGGCGTCTTGTGCAAGGCCGCCGGGTTCGCGGCGGGGAGCTGCTCGGCATAGCGGGTCAGCGCCAGCAGGCCGCTTTGCGCCTTGCGGTCGTAGTGGCCGGCGGCCATCTCGGCCTGCAGGGCGGCGGAATAGCGCTGCGCCGAAGCGGTGTCGCCCTGGCCGATCGCCCAGCTGAGCATCAATTCCAGCGCACGGGTTTCGATGCGGGCATAGCTCGTGTCGCCCATGCCGTGCGAGTGTCCGGTGGGGTAGGTCTGTTTCAGCTGGCCGAGTACGGCGCGCTTCAAGAGCGGGTTTTCAAGGGCTTTGCGGCCGTTGGAATCGGTCGACAGGAGCGAGGCGATTTCAACGATGTTGGCCGTGGTGTCGAAGGCATAGCCGGGGGCTTCGGGCCAGATGGCCGTTTGCCGGTCATAGCCCTCGCGCATGACGTGCGTCAGCCCCCATTGGCCCGGCAGGTCGGCGTTGAGAACGACGTCGATATAGTACGGCCGCCCTTTGCCGTCTTCGTATGCGTCGTCCGGCCCGAGCACCAGCCCGGCATAGGCGATTTTCTTCGCCTGGTGCAGGTTCCAGTTCCCGGTGCGCCCGCCGCCGGCAATGATGCGGTCGGCAAACCGCTTGATGCCCTTTTCAATGACCGCGCCGTCGATGTCGTCGCGGGCCTGGATATAGTCGTGCAGGAAGTCGTAGGCGATGGCGATGCTCTGCACGATGCCGTCGTGGATCACTTCGTACGACGAGGTGCCGATGATGCGCGCCGGCCCGCCGTCCTGGTCCAGGATCTCGGGCGGTTTGCAGTAGGAGAGCCCGTGCATGTAGGTCCAGAGAATCGGCGCGGCGAACTCGGCATAGCGCTGCTCGCCGGTCACCCAGTAGAGGAAGGCGGCCTCGGCGGCGAGCTCCATCATCTCGCCGTTGATGCGTTCGATCGCGTGGCCCGTCACCGAGGGGTGGACCCACTCCTCTTTGCCGGTTTTTTCGTTGATCAGCAGGATCAGTCCGTCTTGGTCGTTGAAGGGCCTCAGCTGATCGATCGACTTTTGGCGGGTGTAGTCCGTCTTCCAATCGCGCGCGCCGGCAAAGCGGGGCGTCGGGACGGGCGCGCGGCCTTTGCCGCCGATCGTTCGGGATTGTTCGGTGATCGCCTGCGTGTAGTGGGTGTCCCAGTTCATGGCCATCCGGGACGTCGCCCATTGCGGGTCGGCGGCGGTTTGGGCCACCAACGGATCGATCCGTTCCCGCAGGCGGGTAAAGGCCGCCGTTGCCCAGTCGACCGTGGTGGTCTTTTGCACGATCGCGTCGTGCC
>NZ_JBFJYW010000291.1:0-4739 GCF_041622395.1 Pontiella sp.
CGTCGAACTCGTTGCAAAAAAGGAATCGAATGAAAATACATGAATACCAAGCCAAGGAGCTGCTGAAAAGCTACGGCATTCCGATTCAGGATGGCATGACCATCGACGATCCGGCGCAGGCCGAGGCGGCGGTTGCGCAGGTGGCCCAGGCGTATTCGACGGAGCAGTTCGTCGTCAAGGCGCAGGTGCATGCCGGCGGCCGCGGCAGGGGCGGCGGCGTCAAGTTCGCGGCCGACCGCGCGAGTGCGCTTGAACACATCGAAAGCATTCTGGGCATGACGCTGGTCACGCACCAGACCGGGGCCGAAGGGCGGCTGGTCAAGAAGGTGATGGTGGCGCAGGCGCTCGACATCGCCCAGGAATTCTATGCGGCGATCACGCTCGACCGCGCCCGGGGGATGGATGTGTTCATGGTTTCGTCCGAGGGCGGCATGGAGATCGAAGAGGTTGCCCGAACCGCGCCCGAAAAGATCGTGAAGGAATGGGTGGTGCCGGGCTTCGGGCTACGCCCCTTCCAGGCGCGGCATCTTGCCGCGGCGCTCGGGCTCGAAGGCAACGCCGCCAAGCAGGCCGTCGGCATGTTCCAAAAACTCTACGCGCTCTACCGCGCGTTGGACTGCTCGATCGTCGAGATCAATCCGCTGGTGGTCACGGAGCAGCGGGAACTGGTTGCGCTCGACGCCAAGATCAACTTCGACGACAACGCGCTCTATCTGCACAAGGATGTTGCGGAAATGCGCGACCTCGACGAAGAGGACCCGGCGGAAGTGGAGGCCGGCAAATTCAACCTCAACTACATCAAGCTCGACGGCAACGTCGGCTGCATGGTCAACGGCGCCGGGCTGGCGATGGCGACGATGGACATCATCAAACAGCGCGGCGGATCGCCCGCCAACTTTCTCGATGTCGGTGGCGGCGCGAACGTCGAGACGGTGAAGAACGGCTTCCGGATCATTCTTTCGGATCCGAACGTGAAGGCGGTGCTGATCAATATCTTCGGCGGGATCGTCCGTTGCGACCGCATCGCCAACGGCATCATCGAAGCGGTCAAGGAGTTGAATTTGAACGTGCCGGTCGTGGTGCGCCTCGCCGGAACCAACGCCGAGGTGGCGAAGAAGCTGCTGGCGGAGTCGGGCGTGGATCTCATTTCGGCGGACTCCTTCGAAGACGCCGCAATCAAAGCGGTGGAAGCCGCAGGAGATAGTTAGCCACGAAGAGCACGAATGGACGGTTGAAAAAGACAGGATTGAATTATGGCGATTTTAGTCGATAGGAATTCAAGGATTATCGTGCAGGGGATCACGGGGTCGGAGGGCGGCTTCCATGCGGGGCAGTGCCTGGAATACGGCGGCAACGTGGTGGGCGGCGTGACGCCGGGCAAGGGCGGGCAAACCGCGCTCGACGGTCAGGTGCCCGTGTTCGACAGCTGCGCCGAAGCGCGCCGGGAAGTCGGTGCCAATGTCTCGCTCATCTTCGTGCCGCCGCCGTTCGCGGCCGATGCGATCATGGAGGCCGCCGCGGCGGGGATCGAGCTGATCGTTTGCATCACGGAAGGCATTCCGGTGGCGCAGATGGTGGAGGTGAAGGCGTTTGTCGAGCAAACGGGCTCGCGCTTCATTGGCCCCAACTGCCCGGGCGTCCTCACGCCCGGCCAGGCGAAGGTCGGCATCATGCCGGGCTTCATCGCCAAGGAGGGCCGCATCGGGGTGATTTCCAAATCCGGCACGTTGACCTACGAAGCGGTCGACCAGCTGGTCAAGGAAGGCTTTGGCCAATCGACCTGCATCGGCATCGGCGGCGACCCGATCATCGGAACCACCATGACCGACCTGCTCGAAATGTTCGAAAACGATCCGGACACCGACGCGATCGTGATGATCGGCGAGATCGGCGGCTCGATGGAAATCGACGCGGCCAAGTTTGCGAAGTCGACCGTCAGCAAACCCGTGGTTGGATATATCGCGGGGCAGACCGCGCCTCCGGGCCGCCGCATGGGGCACGCGGGCGCGATCGTGTCGGGGGCGGACGAGTCGGCCGCCGCGAAGAAAAAGCTGATGGCCGAGTGCGGCGTGCACGTGGTCGAGTCCCCGGCGGATATTGGGCGAACGGTGAAGGCCGTGTTGAAGCATCATATAGAGATAGGAGTTGAGTTATGAGCAATAAAGCAATTCTGAAATACGACGGAAAAGAACTGGAGCTGGATACCCTTACCGGAACCGAAGGCGAAGTGGGGATCGACATCACCCAGCTGCGGGCAAAGACCGGCATGATCACGCTGGACCCCGGCTACGGCAACACGGGATCCTGCACCTCCGAGATCACCTTCATCAACGGCGAGAAGGGGATTTTGCAGTACCGTGGGTATGCGATTGAGGAACTGGCCGAAAAGTCGACCTTCATGGAAACCGCGTTCCTGGTGCTGTACGGCCACCTGCCGAGCAAGGACGAGCTCGTTGCCTTCGAGTCCGGGATCAAGCAAGAGGCCTATCTGCATTACGGCATGAAGAGCCACTTCGAAGGCTTCCCGGACAATGCGCCCCCGATGGCGGTGCTTTCGGCGATGCTCAACATCCTTTCGTGCTACAACACCGAGCTGCTGACCACCGCGACCGAAGGGCCGAAGTTCACGGAGCCGGCGACCAAGATTATTTCCAAGGTGCGCGCGATCGCCGCCTGGGCCTACCGCACCTCGGAGGGCAAACCGTTCATGCCGCCGCGCCCGGATCTGGGCTATGGCGGCAACTTCCTGCACATGATGTTCTCGCAGACGTTCGACATGTATGAACCGCTGCCGGAGGTGGAGCGCGCGTTGGATCTTTTCCTGATCCTGCACGCCGACCATGAACAGAACTGCTCGACCTCCACCGTCCGCATGGTCGGCAGCTCGCACGCCAGCCTGTTCAGCGCGGTCTCGGCCGGCGTCGGCGCGCTGTGGGGACCGCTGCATGGCGGCGCCAACTGCGAGGTGATCAAGATGCTGACGCATATCCACCAAGACGGCATCAAGCCGCGCGACTTCGTGGAAAAGGCCAAGGACAAAGACTCGCCGGAAAAGCTGATGGGCTTCGGTCACCGCGTCTACAAGAGCTTCGATCCGCGGGCCAAGATCCTGAAGGGGCAGGTCGACAGCGTGCTCAAGGCGTTGAACGTCACCGACCCGCTGCTCGACATCGCCTACGAGCTCGAAGAGATGGCGCGTTCCGAGGACTATTTCAAGGAGCGCAACCTCTACCCGAACGTCGACTTTTACAGCGGCATCCTGTTGCGCGCGATCGGCATTCCGGTCAACATGTTCACCGTCCTTTTCGCGATTGGCCGCATGCCCGGCTGGATCGCCAACTGGCGGGAAATGCACGAGCAGAGTTTGCGCATCAGTCGTCCGCGCCAAATCTACACGGGCCAAACGCTGCGTCGCTATGTTCCGATGGATCAGCGATAGGCATTCAACAGAAGGTCGCGAAGAGCGCAAAAAGAGGGGCGGTCATGCTCCGCGATCTTTGCGCTCGTCTGTAAAAAAAATGAACCCAAGAGAAATCATCGTTAACGATAAAATGCAGCAGGGATACAACTACCTGCTGACCGAACCGGCCGGCCGTAATTTCCATCCGGATTTCGATCCCGAGCTGACGCCGAAGCAGATGCTGGAGATGGGCATTTTTGGCGGCAAGTATATGACCGACTGCCGCGACGAGTTCCCGGCTTCGTGGTTCGCCAAGGCGAAGCTGTGTCCCGATCGCCATGATCCGAAGCTCAACTATTTCGGGGTCAACGCTTCCAAACCGTTGAGCTATTGGGAGGAGAAAGATTGGATTCACCCCGACGATCCGCGCGGTTGGTTCCAGTGGTATTGCCGCTACTATATGGGGCGGCGGCACGAAGACGACGAGCGGCAGATCAAGCGCTGGCGCGCCATGACGCGCCACATGGCCCAGATCGTGAAAAACTGCGCGCGCGGCGATCTTTCCTGCCGCCCGAAGCAGCGCCAAGCCTTGCTGCACTGGGCCTACGACAGCCGAAGATTTTAATCTATTCCGGCAACCTTCGTTCGAAAATGGCCTTCGAGGTGCCGTTCCCAACGAGATAGAGCGCGATGAGGGAGACGAGAATCCCGCCAAGGTTGATGGAAATCACGTTCACCATGCCGAGCAGAAAATAGAGCACCACGGCCAGGCGATAGGCCCATAGCGCATAGCGGAGGAATCCAACGGCCAGCGTGGCGCTTATCGCGGCAAGAAGGGCGCAAGCTCGCCCGAGTATGCTTCCCGGCATATTGATGAATGCAACCAGGACGGCCAGCGCCCCAAGCGCGTGCAGTCCGGCCAGCAGCAAGATGGCCCGGGCGTATCGTTGCGCCTTCTTTTCCGCAGCGGAAAGGTCACCATTGGGTTTGTCCGGAACAATCCCGCAAACAGGGCATTGCCCGTTCTGCGGGTCGGCTTTGGTCCAACAATGTTTACAGCGCATCATTCATCGTCTCCATCGTTCGGAATAGGGAGACGATCCGCGGCCCGTCTCGGTTGTCGCTATGGAATCCGTTCCCCTAGCAGCCTGTCGGGCTTAGATTTAAGTTGCGAATGTATTTCCATGTTAACGAGTCTGTGCCAGTCTATGCCTATCTTAGGCAAAAGGAAGCCATGGCCGCACGACTCAAGCACCTCGACCGCAGCACCCCGATGCTCATGCCGCCCGATATGCGCGACTGGGTGCGCGACGACCACATCGTCCATTTCATCATCGAC
>NZ_JBFJYW010000292.1:0-4726 GCF_041622395.1 Pontiella sp.
CCCGCTCGCGGGGCGCTTTTTTAGTGGTGCGCTTCGCCCGGCCGCAGCCCGTTCGTTCAAGGAAACGACCGGGTTCCTCGATTTTTTGAATGACTATTCAACCCCGGACGGTATAGTGCGTCCTGTTTTCGAAACGAAACGGCGAATCTTTGAGGAAAATCCATGGCACGAGCACAGTTTGACAGGAATGAAGTGCTGGACAAGGCGATCGCGCTTTTCTGGCAACATGGCTACAGCGCATCCTCCATGCAACAGGTGGTGAAGGCGACCGGACTGCAGCCCGGCTCGATCTACCTGGCCTTCGGCAACAAGGAGGGGCTGTTCCGCGAGGCCCTGGAGCGCTACAGCCAGAAATCCCTTGCCCGGATCCGCGAGACGATCGACGGCGCCCCGTCGATCGGCGCGGGCATTTGCCGGATTTTCGAAAACAACATCGAAGCCTCGTTGGAGCAGAATTATTGCAGTTGCTTCCTGGTGAAAACCCAGCTGGAGCTGGCGGCCGAAAACAACGACCTTCATGAACTCGCCGCCAAACAATTGCAAGGGATCGAGGCCCTGTTTCAAAGCTACTTGGAGCAGGAATCCGACGCCGAGCTGGGCCGGCAGCGGGCGATCAGCATCATGCTGCATATTTTCGGGATGCGGGTGTACGGCTATCAGCGCGATTCCGCCGACCGCATCCTTCAAGGGCTGCGCGCGGGCCTGCCCTGGCTCCCATGGGGGCCGTAACCCTTCATCCGAGATCATGACCCCAACCGTTAAACCGACACAAAATACTAGCAGCCTGTCGGACTTAAAATCTCCCGCAGGCAGTGTTTCGCCGAAAACTTATCAAGTGAAACAAGCAAGCCGTGGATAGTGCAAGATAATGGGGTGAAAGGTGCCCGAAAACGCGTCGACAGCGCCGGGGCGTGCTGTTTTGCGGTCTTGGCCGGGCATTTCGGGGCACGACTCTTCGTCAGGTTGAACAGTTTCTTCAGATTGTAGCTGAGACAGACGAGCCCCCATTCGGTTTCGGCTTTCTCCTTTCCCCTCATCGAGAAGCGGCGGAAACCGAGCACTTCCTTGATGACCCCGAAAACGGGTTCGACCGTCTGCTTGCGCTGCTTGTAGAGAGCTCTGCCTTCGGGCGTCTCGAGGCGGTGGTTCATCTGCTCTTTCATGGGTGCGCCGGGCGGCGGTGCTTCCGGAAGCGGCTGCTTTTCGAGGTCGGCGACGCTGATGTGGTGCGAGCTTTTGGCCATGGCGCAGTATACCATCGGCCCGCCATCGGATTCGGCGGCGTTGACGGTCTTCTCGCTGTAGTAGCCGGTGTCGGTCAGAACGTTTGCGGGTTTGACGACCTCGGCGGGAATACTCGCGAGCACGGGGTTGAGCTGTTCCTTGTCGTTGGGCGCGTCGGTGACGAGCTGTCCGACGATGAGCAGGGTTTCGGTGTCGACGGCGGCCTGCGCGTTGTAGGCCTGTTCGAAGTGGCTGCCGTTGCCGGCCTTCATGATGCGGCTCTCGGGGTCGGTGAAGTTGTACTGCTTGCTCTCCGGCGGCTCGGCGGAAGGCGGCTGGGGCTCCTTGCCCCTGGGGTTTTTCCCGTTGCGGCGCTGCTCTTCGCGCTTGGTCGTCTTCTCTTCGTATTCGGCCTGTTTCTGCCTGCGCTCGTCTTCGTAGCGCGCCTCGATCTCCTTGCGGGCGAGCTCGAGGCTCTTGATGCGGTCTTCGCGCCGGGAGATCTCCTTGGGGATGCTCAGTCCGTCGTCGAGCGGAGTGTTATCGGCCTGCTCGGCCTTGTCCGTGAGCTGCTCGACCTCCTGACGCAGCAACTCGATCTGCTTGCCCGCATGCGTGTAGCTGACGGCGGAGTGCTTGCTGGCGTTGGCCTTGATCTTGGTGCCGTCGATGCTCACCGTGCCGACCTTCTTGAGCCCGGCGGTCTCCTGCGCCATGAGCAGCACGTCCACGAAGGCCTTCTCGAAGAGGGCGCGGTTTTTTCGGCGGAAGGTGTTGATGGTGTCGTGGTCGGGGCGCAGATCGCCGCCGCAGAGGTAGCGCACCCCCACGTCCTCGGCGGTGGCATTCTCGATCCCGCGCGAGGAGAAGCGCCCGGTCGCGTAGCAATAGATCAGCAGGGCGAGCATCATGCGCGGCGGATATTGCTCGTCGCCCGTTCCGCGCTGGTTGAGCTGGAAGTATTCGCGGGGCAGCAGGTCCACCGCGTCGATGATGAAATGGACGATGTGGTCGTCGCGCACCCAGTCGCGCATATCGGGCGGCATGAGCATCGGGGTGCTGCGGTCGAGGTGCTTGAGTCGTGCGGCCATGGCTTCCTTGTGTTTAAGACAGACACAGATTGGCACAGTCTCGTTAACATAGAAATACATTCGCAACTTAAATCTAAGCCCGACAGGCTGCTAGGTAATACGCTGCAGTAGGCCGCTTCTATTTGAGGGCCTCGAAACCTTTGTCGAGCAGCTTCTTGATCGTGTTGGTGCGGCTGTCGCGGTCGGCCACGCCGAGGATGACCGCCACGACGCGCTTGCCGTCCTGTTCGGCGGTGGCCGTCAGCGAAAACCCGCCTTTCGAGTGGTAGCCCGTCTTAAGCCCGTCGCATCCGGGATAGGGGTCTTTGCCAACCAGCACGTTGCGGTTGGCCAGCATGAATTTTTCCTTGCGCAGTTCATTGGTCGGCAACCAGGCCAGCTTGGTGCCCGTGAGTTCGAGTGTGGCCGGGTTGCGCAGGGCGGCGAGGCTCAGGATGGCGATGTCGTAGGCGGTGCTGATGTCCGGCTGTTCCGTGATGGGAAGGCCGTGCGGCGTGTGGTAGGTGGTTGAGTTCATGCCCAGCTCGCGCGCCCGCTGGTTCATCATGTCCACGAAGCCGTCGATGGACCCGGCCACATGGGCGGCCAGTGCCGCGGCGGCATCGTTGGCGGAATGGATCATCATGGCTTGGAGCATCTCTTCCACGGTGAAGGCGCCGGACTCGCGCACGTCGAGGTAGACGCCGGAGCCGCCGATGCCGGCGATTTCTTCCGTGATTTCCACTTGGTCGGTCAGGTGGATGACGCCCTTGTCGATCTGCTCCAGCGTGATCAGCATGGTCATCAACTTGGTGACGCTGGCGGGGTAGGCGTAGACGGACGCGCGGTTTTCGTAGAGGATTTTGCCGGTTTGGGCATCGACCACGATCGCGCCCTGGTAGGGATCGCCGACGAGCGATGAATAGCTCTTGGAGGTGCGCCGGTTGGGCCGGTCGGAGCGGAGGTAGCCCTCGATGTTGCGGGTCGAAGCGATGTTCGGCATCGGTTTCGACGCCGGCATGGCGGTTGTTTCGACCGGCACCAGCTCAACCTTGGGGCCGATGAGTTCCGGCTTGGCGAGCTCCAGCTCCGGGATCTCGAATTTCGAAGGCAGCGGCGTGGAGATGGTTTCGGCTTCGGGGCGAACGGTTGCCGCCCGGGCGGTTGCGGGGGGGCGCTCGTTTTTACGGTTCTTCGACCCCAGCATGGCAAAGAAAACCAGGACGTGAAGTCCAATGAGTAGGGCGGCGATGAATGTGACGTTGCTTTTCTTCATTTGCGATTGTATTCCTGTAATGAGACGGACATGTGAGGGCAATCATGAGCGACATTCAAACCCAATTTGTTAAAAATATACTTTCCGGTGCGGAAACCAACCGCAAGGAAACGGGCTTGGCCTTTGCGCCATCGAACATTGCGCTCTGCAAATACTGGGGCAAACGCCATGCCGCCTTGAACCTCCCGCTCAACTCCAGCCTGTCCATCTCCCTCGGTTCGCTCGGCACCCGCACCGAGCTGCGTCTTCGCGACGGCGCCGCCGCGGCGCCTGCGGTGTTCCTGAACGGCGAGCTCCTGCCGCCGGATTCCTCGTTCGCCAAGCGCGTCGCCGCTTTTTTGGATTTGTTCCCGATGGTGGGCACCTCGTTCGAGGTGCGTACGGAAAACAATATTCCGACCGCCGCCGGGCTGGCGTCGTCCGCTTCCGGCTTTGCGGCCCTGACCATGGCGCTAAACGATTTGGCGGGATGGGGGCTCGGCGGCCGCATGCTCTCGATGCTCGCGCGTCTCGGCAGCGGCAGCGCCTCGCGTTCGGTCTTCGATGGTTTCGTCCAGTGGCATATGGGCTCGAACGACGACGGTTCCGATTCGTTCGCCGAACCCTTCTCCAAGCCGTGGCCGGAATTCCGCATCGGCATCCTCGAGCTCACCGACGCCGAAAAACCCGTCGGCTCCCGCGACGGGATGAACCGCACGGTCGAAACCTCCGCGCTCTACGCCAACTGGCCCGCGCAGGCCAATGCCGATTTCCAAACGCTCCACTCGGCCATCCTGAAGCGCGACTTTCCGACCGTGGGGCAAACCGCCGAGCACAACGCGTTGTCCATGCATGCCACGATGATGTCGGCCTGGCCCCCGCTCATCTACCTGCAACCCGAATCGGTGGCGATGATCCACCAGGTGCGACGCGTCCGCGCCGACGGCCTCGACGTCTATCTCACCATCGATGCCGGGCCCAACATCAAACTCCTCTTTCTCGAAGAAAACGAAGGTGCCGTCGCTTCGGCTTTTCCGAACATCCAGGTCATCAACCCGTTTGGGTAAGTTGACGCGCTGTATCACAACGCCTGCCGTGTGATGCTGGAAAGCCTGCCGGGCTGGTTTTGTTTCCTCGTTGAGGGTGGGCCGTGGCGTAAAGGAGCGAAAATGAAAGC
>NZ_JBFJYW010000293.1:0-4705 GCF_041622395.1 Pontiella sp.
AATGCCACGATTGTGGGGAGCGGCCCCAATAGCGCGGCCTGCCACCATGTGCCCACCGACCGCACCGTGAAAAAGGGCGATCCGGTCTTGTTCGACTGGGGCGCCGAACTGAAGGGCTACCGCAGCGATATGACCCGCGTGGTCTTCATCGATTCGGTGCCGGAAAAAATCGGCGAAACCTATGCGTTGGTGCACGCTGCCCACTTGGCGGCGGTCGAACGGCTCAAGCCCGGAGTCTCCTGCCGGACGGTCGATGCGGCCGCGCGGGATCTGATTGCGGCGCAGGGCTACACGACGGAATTCCGGCACGGGCTCGGCCATGGCATCGGCTTGCAGATCCATGAAGCGCCGACGCTGAACCCGCAGTCCACCGAGCGGCTCCGTAAAAACATGATCGTCACGATCGAGCCCGGCATCTACTTCGTCGGAACCAGCGGCGTTCGGCTCGAAGACGATTACCTGATTACGGCGGACGGCTGCAAAAATCTCTGCACGCTCCCGCTGGCCCTCGATCATTGGATCTTAACCTGATGCGCCGGCCGCATGGTTTCGGCAAAAGGAAGGAAACGGGAATGGACGTAAATAATGTGGAATAGCCTGAACCGGTCCATGATGGTTTGCCAGATGCTCTTTGGCCTGTCGTATTACGGGGTGATGGGCATTTTGACGCCTTTCTTCCTGGAGCTGGGCTACAGCGAAGAGCACACCTTGATGATTCTCGGCGCGTTCTCTGCCATCGGCCCCCTGTTTGCCGTCTCCGGCGGATTCATTGCGGATAAATTCCTGGGCGCCTACCGGGCGCTGACAATCTCCTGCATCGGTTTCGCGGCCGGCTATGCGCTGCTCGTGCTGGCCGCCTGGGTGCGGAACGTCCCACTGGCGTTGTGCGGCATCGCTCTCGCCAGTTATTTCCGCGGCCTGATGTCGCCCTCCTATCCGAGCCTGTACAAACGCACGTTCAAAACGCGGGAGGATTTCGAAAACGGCATCCCGGTCAACTACTCGGTCAACAATGTCGGCGCCTTTTTGGGGATGTATCTCTTCCCGGCACTGATTCTCAAGGCCGGATTCCAGGGCGGCTTCCTGTTGTCCGCGCTGCTGGCCGCAACCGCCCTCGGCACGCTGCTTTTCATGCGCCACCCGCTCTGCGGCGTGGCGGCGCCGATCGACCAGGCGCCCGTCGGCGCCAAAAACTGGATCGCCTTTTTCGCGGTTTCGGCGGCGATGATCGGCCTGGTGTTCTACATGTTTTCAAACATGGACGTGGGGCAGGTCATCGTCTATGTGATTGGCGGCGCGGCGATTCTCTACTTCGTTTCGCTGATGTTCAGGTTCGGCCGCGCCGAGCGGTTCGGAATGGGCGCGATCCTGCTGATGATGTTTCTGACCACCTGTTTTTACATCTATTACGGACAGATCATGACCTCGTTGAATATCGTCGCCATCAACACCATGCGCGGCGACATCTTCGGCGTCATCCCCATTGCCCCGGCCGCTTCCATGTCGATGAATCCGCTCTGGTGCATGGTCGCCGGCCCGGTCCTTGCCTGGGTCTTCTCGCGGATGGAAAAGCGCGGCATCAACTGGTCGACGGCCACCAAGGTCGGGATCTCGTTCGTGCTGACGGCGGTCGCCTTCGGCACCATGACGCTGGCGGTGAACGCGGTGGGGCCCGATGCGGCGATCCGTCCGGAAATCTTTCTCGTGGTGCATCTCTTCCAGGCCTTCGCGGAGGTCATCGTAGGGGCGTTGGTGGTTGCGTTCATTCTGTCCGTCACGCCCCGGAGCATCGAAAACTTTTCGGTCAGCATGTTCTCCGTCGCGATTGCCCTGAGCGGCATCGTCGGCGCGGTGTTCTCGACCTCCATCGCGCAGGAGAAGGGGCAGGCGATTACGCAGGAGATTGTCCGGAGCGTCTATGGCGGCTACTTCGGGGTGCTGACGGTTCTCGCCGTGGTCATGGTCGGCGTGGCGCTCGCCGCCTCGTGGATCATTCGCAAAATGCTCGCCGCCGCCCGGGTTGCCGCAGAATCGGCCGAGGCTTAAAAAAAAACGTGCCGAAGTACACCGGATTGGCCGAATTCTACAAGAAGTGTCCACGGTGTCTCGGGTACGGTCGTATTGGTTTAGTACGGCAGTCAAATTCCAAAGGTAGGGTTAACGCACAATGAAACACACGTCTTCGGTTCCATCCATCCTCGGCCTCCTGCTGCTCGGGGCCTTTTTCCTCGCGCCGCGCTCCGAAGCGGGGCCGGTCTCCATGGGCAACGTCGGCGGCTACGCGCACATCGGCAAAGAGAATGCCGCCGAATCCTACAACGCCGGCTATTCGATGTATACGGCGGCCTGGCCCCTGCAACCGGAGCATCCCGGCCGGAATTTCCAGACGGGGTTGTTCGGAACCTGGATGTTCCCCGCCAACGAAAAACCCGCGCCCATGAAGCTCTACTCCGATATCGAAGGCGGGCTGGGGTGGTGGCGCAACACGGAATATCCCACGATCACGCCGAAGTTCATCATGGGCGGCGTGGAGCTGAATTTCCGCGGATGGGCCAACGGCCCTGCCGCAGGGAAGGGCAAGGACTGGAATAATCCCAAGGGCCAATACGGCGTCGCCCAGCTCAGCCCCTGGCTGTTGTTCCCGCCGGACGGGCTGAACCTCAAGCAGGGTACCTGCGGCGAACTCTTCGGCTATGGCTATCACCCGCTTCCGCTGACCGAGCCGAAAGCCACCACCGCCGGCGCAAACGTCCCGACGGGCAACCATTCCTGGACGCTGTTCCTGAGCACGGGCAATTTCAAGGGGCCGGTCGCGTTTTTCACGCCCTACTTCTGGTCGCGCGCGTCGGTCGAGGAGCCGAGCGTGGCGGGCATGTTTCTCGACAGCCGCCCCTCGAAGACCAATCGGTCGCTGTCGATGGAGACGCAGCACATTCTCTGCGCGCAGGTGACCGACTCCAAGGGCGAGACCTACGCCCGCATGGCGCCCACCCTTTTCCCCGTCGGCCCCGAGGGCGATTCGCTGATCATGCACCGCCTGACCGTCTACGACAAATCGGCCCTGTGGGACGGGGTCGAGGCCTGGTTCAACGGCGGCGATCCGGTCGACGGCGCTTTCGCGCCCGCAGGAACCTTCGTCCAGAAGTTCAACGGCAAGGGCAGCGTGGGGTGGAAGGTTTTCATGAAACAGGTTCCCAAGGAGGAGCGGGTTCCGTTCGCCATGGAGTTCATGAAGCCGGACGCAACCGATCCATACTCGTTCCGCTATCGGTGGGACCTGGATACGGTCACGCTGAAAAAAACCGCGCGCGGCGACGTGGTGGAGTTGCCGCAGCTCTACCGGCTGGATCAATCCGGCAAGAGCAAAAACGGGACGTGGGTGCCGACCCGCTCGGGAAGCCTCGAGGCCCGGCGGCTGCTGGGCGAGGCCGACTTCAGCCCGAAACCGAAGTCGACTCCGTATGTCTACGTCACTCCGGAAGAGTCCGATAGCTGCTGGAAAAAACCCGGCCCCGTCGCCGGTCCGTTCACGGCGAAACTCGGCGACGGCAGCTTGGTGACCTACCACTGGTACCGCTTCGCCGACCAGCCCGCCTTGCTCAACGCCGACCTCTCCGCCGACGAACGCGAAGCCATGCAGCGGAAGGTCGAAAAAATCCACGCCCACTGGAAAAAAGACCGTGACTATTTTGCCCCGCCAACCGTTGGCGCGCTCGCGGACCTCGACCCCGCATTGATCGTCGCCCCGCCGAAAGGCCTGGAGATCGGCTATGTCCCGATCGTCACCCGCCAGCAACCCCAATAAAAACCAGGAACCGCGAAAATGAAACCAATTCAACCACTGATACTCGGCGCACTGTTTTTAACCGCCACCGCAGGGGCCGCAGCCCCGGGCTTGCGGTTGGCGGATGTTTTCGACGACCACATGGTGCTGCAGCGCGAGCAGGCGGTGAAGGTCTGGGGCAAGGCCGAGGCGGGCCGGCAGGTAACCGTCTCCTTCGCCGGGAAAACAACATCCGTTACCGCCGAGTCGGACGGAAGCTGGTTGCTGGAGCTGCCGCCGATGCCCGCGAACGCCGAAGGCCGCGAACTCGCCGCAAGCTGCGGCTCCGAGCGGGCCGCGATCCAGGATGTGCTGGTGGGCGATGTCTGGTTGCTGGGCGGCCAGAGCAACATGCAGATGCCCTTGTGGTGGCGAAACGACGGAATGGAGCGGGTCGAGGGCAAACGGCTGGCGCTGCACACCGATCACGACTGGCTGCGGATCATGACCGTGCCCCAGCGGGCCACCCGCGATCCGCAGGATGGATTTCCGAAAGACGAAACCGGCCCGAACGACGAGGTCTATGGCCGTTGGTTCGTCTCGCAGGCCGAGCATCCCGCCATCAGCACCTTCAGCTCGCTGGGGTACTACATCGGGGTGAAACTCCATGAAAACGTCGGCGTGCCGATCGGCCTGGTGGATACCTCGTGGGGCGGGACGCTGGCATCGCTGTGGTGTTCCCGCGAACAACTGGAGCAAACGCCCGAGGCGGCCGACGTGCTGGCGGAATGGGATGCCAAAGTGGCCGAATGGACGCCGGAGCGGGCGCAGAAACAATACGAGCTCGACCTCGCCGACTGGGAGCAGCGCGTCGAGGCCGCCAAAGCGGCCAAGGCCAAACGTATGCCGAAACAACCCGCGCTCGGCATCGACCCGCAGTTC
>NZ_JBFJYW010000294.1:0-4699 GCF_041622395.1 Pontiella sp.
CAGACCATCACCTACACGCCCTACCAATCCACCACCGACTATCTCGGCCTCGAACTCCAGTTCGAAGGCGACCTGATTACCCTGGCGGCCACGGAGGCCGGCAGCGTGCTGAACCTCTTTCTGGGCATGGGCTATCGGGGATGGGCCCGCGACCTGGTCGGGGAATATGGCTACACCGAGAACTGGTCGACCGTCTACATGGCGACCGGGCTCTGGGGTTGCCACCGGCTGGCACGGGACGACGCGCAACTGACCGGACGCCTGGAGCTGCGCCTGCCCGTCTACAACCACGAAGAGATCAACATCAAGGGCTACCCCGACCTCCGGCCCGGCTGGGCTCCTTCCCTCTATGGATCCGTCGGCGCGGATGTCGACCTCTTCTCGCTCGAGGCCTTCGTGCAGACGCTCTACTTTTCCGAGTCCGGCAGCGAGGCGGTTCCGTCCAAAGGGCTCTACATCCTCCAGCCCAAATCCCATGGCATCATGGCGGGCGTCAAGATCGGTTGCTTCTTTTAGATCGTTTCGGATTTGAAAGCCTTCAACATTGAACCTGCCAGCGCCGATCTGTATGGTTGTTCGCAAAATAGCGTACGCCGTCCAAACGACAGGAGCGGATGCGTTACTTTAGGCGAAGGGGATATACACTATGAAAAGACGACCGTTTATACTGTTCACCATGATTGCACTCACCTTTTCGCTGGGCCTGGTGGGCTGTAGCCGAACCATCGACGACATCGCCAAGTGGCAAGCCAAAGGCGATACGGAAAAACTAATGAAGGCGCTGGCCGACCCGAAGACCGAGGTGCGCCAAGCCGCCGCCACGGCGCTCGGCGAACTCAAGGCCGAACCGGCGATCGATGCGTTGGCCGCCCTGTTCAACGATGCCGAAGAAAGCGTCGTTCTCGCCTCGGTCCATGCGCTGGCCGCCATCGGAACCGAATCCACCATCTCGCCGCTGATCGCCGCGCTCAAGCTCGACTATCCCCGCGCCCGCAACACCGCCGCCGTCAGCCTCGGCGAGCTCAAGGCCGTTGCCGCCGTCGCGCCCCTGTGCGAAGCCCTTGACGATTCCGACGAAACCATCCAGTGCAACACCGCGATCGCCCTCGGCCGGATTGGCGAAGAAGCCGCCAGCGAGGCGCTCGCCAGAAAACTCTCCTCCCGCACCGAACGCCTTCGGTTGGAATGCGCCAAGGCGCTCGGGCTCACCGGCGGCGAAGTTGCCGCCGCAGGATTGACCGGCGCGCTGGCCGACTCCTCCGGCACGGTGCAAAAGGCCGCGATCGCCTCGTTGATCGCGCTCGGTAAAATCTCCGAGCCCTACGCCCTCGAAGCCCTCCGAGACGAAGAAAAAGCAACCCGCAAAGGCGCCATCGCCGTCATCAAGGGAATCCAGGCCATCCCGCTCGTCGGCACCAACGCCATCTGGTACAACCTCGCCAAGGTTTCGGTCGACACCTCCGACGCCATCGACTCCGCCACGGTCGCGAAGCTGGCCAAAATGAAGGGCGAAACCGCCACCTTGGTCGAAGCCTGCGCGCACGAGGTCGCCGACTTCCGCGAGCACGCCTTCCGGGCGCTCGAAACCATCGGGAAGCCCGGCGCCGCCGCGGCGATCGCCGCCGCGAAAAACGGCGTTTCGGGCAATGCGGCCAGCTGGTACAAGGCCCGCCAGCAGTGGGAAGGCAACCCCTCTTGGCTCATCGACATGTGGGCGGCGCTCACCGCGCTCAACCCCGACTTCGAGATCGACACCGCCAAGCTTGCCGCCATGTACCGCAAAGGCCGCCCGGCCTTCACCACCATTGTCTCGCCGGACTTCACGCCCACCCGCGAATATATTCCGGCCCTCATCGCCCTGCTCGGCGACGAAACCGTTCCGCCGCCGGAACAGGCCGACTACGACGCAGAAGGCATGCCCGTCATCAAGAAGACGATCGACCGCTTCCGCGGCGAGGCCAACCAGCAGATGGCGCAAACCAAGCTGATCGCCGCAGGCGAACTGGCCACCTATCCCCTGCTCGCCGCCATCGAAAGCAAAAACGAACTCGTGGCCGGCCATGCCGCCGACATCCTTGGCAGCCTAGGGGAAAAGCGGGCCCTTGAGCCGATGATGCTGGTGCTTGGCCGCAAGATCGCCGCCGGCGAAGAACTCTCCCACTCCCCGTTCTACAACGCACTCCAGAAACTGGACGACCCCGCCGCCGAACCGCTGTTGCTGAAAGTGCGGCCGAACCCCGACCGGGCCATGCATATCTTCGAGCGCACCTATGCCGGCGTCCGCGCCATCAGCGCCGAGACCCAGGATGCCACCGGAATCGCCTCCCAACCCATCGGCTTCCGCCTCGGCTACATCAACAATGGAAAAGTCGGAGAAATGGAGATCACCTTCGTGAAGGACGCTTCCGGCGACTGGAAACCGACCCCCGCGCTTCCGGATTCGTTGTAGCCCGCACCGCAGCCACTCTTACCCCCCAAAAAAAGCAGGCCCACGGCCTGCTTTTTTCGTGCCGCATCCGATCCTTCCCGCGCAAGCCCGGCGTTTATGCATCGTACAGAGGGGTGGACAAACCCCGCCGGATTATGGTCAATTGAGGCGGTTATTTATAGGACGAACGGAACAACCTTGAGAGGACGAGCGATGACAGGAATGAAAACACTACGCAGATTTGCAGCCATTGCCCTGGTAACCGGGCTCGCCGGATGCGGCGGGGAAGCCACGATCGAAACGATTGCAAAATGGCAAGCCGCCGGGAATGTCGCCAAACTGACGGAATCCTTTACCCACTACGACCAGAGCGTCCGCGTCGCCGCCATCCAGGCCGTCGCCGCCCTGAAAGCCCCGGAAGCGGTCGCGCCGCTGGCCCTGCTGTTCCAGGATCCCGACAAGTTCGTTGCCCACAAGGCCATCGACGCCGTCCTCGCCATCGGTGGGCCCGAAGCCCAGCAACAGGCCATCGGACTGCTGAGTTACGAAACCCCAACGGCCCGCGCCGCCGCCGCCAAAGCGCTGGGTGCGTGGAAGACCCGCGCCGCAGTGGCGCCGTTGAGCACCGCGCTCGACGACCAGATCTCCGTTTCGGCCGTCGCCGCCCAATCGCTGGGGCTCATCGGCGACAAACAGGCCATCCCCGCGTTGGCCGCCAAACTCAAGGACCGCTCCTACGACCTGCGCCAAGCCTGCGTCACCTCCATCACCCAACTTGGCGGAGCCGAAGCCGCCGCCGCGCTGGCCCCGACCATCGGCGACTTCAGCGAAAGCGTCCGCACCACCGTGAAGGAGGCCATGATCCAGATCGGCGACCCTGCGGTTCCGTACGTACTTGAAGCACTGCGCGACAACGGCGAGTTCACCCGACCAGCCGCCGCCGCAATCCTGAAGGCGATGGGCAAGGCGCCGCAATCCGGCACCGAGCTGGTCTGGTTCACCCTGGCCAAGATTCCGCAGGATGTCGGCGCCCCGGTCGATCCCGCCCTGGTGGCCGAACTCGCCGCCATCGACGGCGGGACCGAAGGCCTGCTCGAAGCCATCACCCACCTCGGCAACAAGGTGTACGATTACGCCTATCTCGCCCTCGACTCCATCGGCAAACCCGCCACCGCCGCCGCGGTGGCCGCCGCCAACCAGAAGCTCACCGGCGAAGCCAAGAGCTGGTTCGAAAGCCGCCGGCAGTGGAGCGGCGCCCCCTCGTGGCGGCTCGACCTCTGGGGCGCCATCACCGCGCTCAACCCCCGCTTCACCATCAATCCGCCCAAGGCCAAGACGCTCGAAACCTTCGATGCCGATGCCCGCACGATACTGAGCTCGTCCCAGTTCAAGCCGACCCCGGAATACGTCCCGTTGCTGATCAAGCAGACGCGAACCCCGGAAGAGTTCGAGAACCGCGAAAAGAAAAAAAGCGCCCAGCTGAACAAACCGTTGGCCGAAAAGCACCTGCTCAATATCGGCAAGGAAGCCTTCAACCCGCTCGTCGCCGCGCTTGAAGACGAAGACCTTTCGATTGCGGGAAGCAGCGCCAAGCTGCTGTTGCTCATCGACAAGGAGCACTCGTACGATCTCGTCGTGGAATCGCTCAAGGCCAAAGTCGAAGGCGGGACCGAGGTTGCCGGAAGCGAGCTGCTGCAAATCGTCACCGATCTCAACGACCCATCGATCGAACCGCTGCTCGTCAAGGTCCGCCCGAACAATGCCCGCGCCATCCAGGTTTTCGAACAGAAATATCCCGGCGTCAGCGCGACCACCGTTACCCTCCCCCCCTCCGACCCGCACCCGACGGCGGAACCCTTCAAGCTGAAATATCTTAAAGACGGAAAATCGAAGGAACTCCGGGTCATCTTCCGCAAAAACGACAACGGCGAATGGGCCCCCGAGCCCCCCCTGCCCGACACCCTGCCATAAACTCAATATCCCGTTCACAAAAGGGCAAGCCGCAAGGCTTGCCCTTTTTTGCGTCAAGCTCACGTTGGCCGCAGCAGCTGTGGACCGCAAGGTTTGTTCATGGAATGGCCAGTCCCATATTATAGTAGGCTCGACTTGATTACTATATTACGGGACCGGCACCTTTCCACGTATCTCGATTTGGCGATCGGATTCAACACAGCGCCCACCCACGGCAGCTGCACGCATGTGCGGCACGCGGATCGGATATCCGCGCTACGCCGTAGCTCGCAAATCCGTTGCGAGTTCCCGTACCCACGG
>NZ_JBFJYW010000295.1:0-4654 GCF_041622395.1 Pontiella sp.
AAAACTATGGATCTGAATTTAGTCGCTAACACGATTCGCGGGCTCGCAATGGATGGAGTCCAGGCCGCCAACTCCGGCCACCCCGGCATGCCGATGGGCATGGCCGACGTGGCCGCCGTCCTCTGGACGAAATACCTCAAGCACAACCCGCAAAACCCCGCCTGGGCCGACCGCGACCGCTTCGTTCTTTCGGCGGGCCACGGGTCGATGCTGATCTACTCGCTGCTGCACCTCTCCGGCTACGACCTGCCGATCGAAGAGCTGATGAACTTCCGCCAGTGGGGCTCCAAGACCGCGGGCCATCCGGAATACGGCCACACGGTCGGCGTGGAAACCACCACCGGACCGCTCGGCCAGGGCTGCGGCAACGCCGTGGGCATGGCGATCGCCGAAGAGATGCTCGCCGCGCGCTTCAATACCGAAGCCAAGAAGATCGTCGACCACTACACCTACGTCATCTGCTCCGAAGGCGAGCTCGAGGAAGGCATCTCCAACGAGGTCTTCTCGCTGGCGGGGAACCACGGCCTCGGCAAGATGGTGGTCTTCTACGACGAAAACTTCATCTCCATCGAAGGCGACGTCCGCATCACCTACACCGACGATGTCGTCAAGCGCATGGAAGCCTACGGTTGGCACGTCCAGTCCGTCGACGGCCACGACCACGCCGCCATCGCCACCGCCATCGAGGCCGCCCAGGCCGAAACCGTCAAGCCCTCCTTCATCGTCTGCAAAACCAAAATCGGGTTCGGCTCCCCGAACAAGGAAGGCTCCCACGACTGCCACGGCGCACCGCTCGGCGCCGAAGAAGTCGCCCTCACCAAGAAGGCGCTCGGCATGTCCGAAGAAAAGTTCTTCGTGCCGCAGGACGTCCGCGACCTCTTCGCCGCCCGTCTCGAAGAGATGAAGCAGGCCGAAGCCGCCTGGAACGCCACCTTCGCGGAATGGCGGACCGAAAACGCCGACCTGGCCGCCCAGTGGGACCTCCACATGTCGCAGGAAATCCCGGCCGACATCGGCAAACGACTGCCCACCTTCGATGGCCCGATCGCCACGCGTTCCGCCTCCGGTAAAATTCTGCAGTCGCTCGCCAAAGAGCTGCCCTTCCTCGTCGGCGGTTCCGCCGACCTGGCCGGCTCGAACATGACCCACCTCAACGACTACTCCGACATTGGAAACGGCGCCTTCGAAGGCCGCAACTTCCACTACGGGGTCCGCGAAATCGGAATGGGCGCCATCATGAACGGCATCCAGGTGCACGGCGGCTTCCGCATCTACGGCGCCACCTTCCTGGTCTTCGCCGACTACGTACGCCCGACCCTGCGCGTTGCCGCGCTGATGAACCTGCCGGTCATCTATGTCCTGACCCACGACAGCTTCTGGGTCGGCGAAGACGGCCCGACCCATCAGCCGATCGAAACCATCAACAGCCTGCGCATGATGCCCAACGTAACGGTCTTCCGCCCGAGCGATCCGAAAGAAACCGGCTGCGCCTGGCAAGCCGCGCTCAAGAACCTCGACGGACCGAGCGTTCTCTGCCTGACGCGCCAGAACCTCGACGTGCTCGACCGCGAAAAATACAACATGGACGGCCAGCTCACCAAGGGCGCCTACACCATGTTCCAGAGCGGAGAAGGCCAGCCGGAGCTGCTCATGATCGCAACCGGTTCCGAAGTGAAGATCACGCTCGACGCCGCTGAAAAGCTGGCCGCCGAAGGCGTTAACGTCCGCGTGGTCAACATGCCTTGCCGCGAACTGTTCGAAGCGCAGGACGCCGCCTACCAGAGCGAAGTGATGGCCGATGGCTGCACCAAGCGCATGGTGGTTGAAGCCGGTACCTCCTTTGGTTGGGAAAAGTACATCGGCCGTTGCGGCGCAACCGTCTGCAAAGACACCTTCGGCGCCTCGGCTCCGGGGGCGCTGCTCGCCGAAAAATTCGGTTTCACCGCCGACAACGTCTACAACACGGCCAAGGGCCTGCTGGGCTAAATCAGGTCCATTCGACCAGAGAAAAGGGAGGCGTTTTCGCCTCCCTTTTTGCATGCCGGCCAGCGGCGCGGCGCGCGCGAATCACTCCTCGTTTTTCGCGGCGAGTTCGCGAAGGGGAATGCCCTCGGCGAAGACGTCTTCGATGAGGGCCTTGCCGTTGAGGATCCGCACGTTCGCCCAGCAGTTGGAATTGCGGGTGGCGTCGCGCGCGAGTGTTTCGGCGCGGGGGGCTTTGGTTTCATCCATGTAGTAGCGGTCGAAGGGCAAATCGATGCGGATGCCGTTGGTGACATAGCTCTTGCTCTCCTTGATCCAATCCTGGTCCGCATATTGATAGCGGACCTTGAGGAAGTCGCCGTCGGCCGGGCGCTCGTTGCTCCAATCGCTGAAATGCGCAAACCCTTGGTCGTCCGTCGCCAGGACGGCGTAGATGGGTTGCTTCCGTTGCAGTTCGACCATCCGGTCGGCGTTGCAGGCGATGGTGTCGGCTTCGAACCGGAGCCGGACATAGCGGCCCTGGAACGGGTCGACGGGATCGATCGGCTGGGTCTTGAAGCGGTAAAGCCGGCCGTCGGCCAGAATTCTTTCGCGGCCGCGGATCATGCGGAAGGGGACGGCAAGCTGCACGCAGATCACCAGGCCGAGGGCGATGAGATAGATCGTTTTCATGATGTCGCCTCCAGGGTTTTCTTTCTGCGGGCCATGATCAAATTCACGGTCAGGAAGCAGGCGCCGAGGGCAATGAATACGATGCCGCGCGCCAGGAACCCGAAGTCGTCGTCGAAGAAGCGGGTGACCAGCAACAGCGAGAGGATCGCCATTCCGCCGTTGAGTTGCCGCAGTTTGGTGTTGCGGCAACCCAGCACGATATAGAGGACGCCATAGAAGAGCAGGAAGGCATTGAAGATCACCGCGTTGATTCCGTTCGACTGGTCGCCGGAAGCCGCGCCGATGAAAAAGCACAGGGTGGCGATGGCGGGGAAGGCGGCGAGGGCAATGGTTTCGATGGAGTTGCGCCGGAACGATTGGATCGCCGCGGCGATCCACCCGGCGAGCAGGGCCAGGGCAATGGTTGCATCCGCCCAGGTGCCCCACGTCCGGTAGTGCCAGCCGTTGCGCGTCCATTGCCAGCCGATGTCGCGCCACATGTCGGACCAGGTGAACAGATAGGCCAGCAACGCGATGCCGATGATGCCGAAGGTTTTGGGCGGGTTGCTCCAGCCCTCGCGGTCGCGGTAGAGGTTCAGCCCAAGCAGGGCGGCGGCGCTCAGCAGGGCGGAGTAGGCCACGATCCAGAGTCCGGGCACCGTGCGCTCGAAAACGATCCCGGTCGAGATCGCCAGCGTGAAGAGGATGCCATACACGCTCAACAGCGTATCGGGCGCGTTGCGGTCGACCCGCACCATCGCCCAGACCTTCACCAGCGCGGGGGCCAGCAACAGCCAAAAGGCGGCGGCTTGGCCATAGTGGTCCTGCGCCACGCCGCTCCAGCCGCAAATCAAGCCCAGATAGATCAGAAACGCCCCGGTCGAACCCAGCAGGAACGCCAGCGGCAGGATCAGCAACGACCAGCTCAGCAGAAAGCCCGGGACGTTGCCGGGAATGTGGTAGGTCTGTCCGATCAGCGCAATCGACGATCCGACGGCCAGCGAATGGAATATGCCCGCCGACTCCCGCCGCGCCACGCCGCCGTGCCTGACGACGGCCAACACGCTCAGGATTGCGCCGATCGCGACCGGGCAGAACGACAGCACCGCACGGGTCGGCCGGTCCAATTCGTCCCAGTTATGCGCGAACAGCAGAATGATGCCCGCGCCGATCAGCAGCGAACCCAGTACGGCGAAGGCCAGGGTGGCCCAGTGCAGTCCGCCGCCGGTGTTTTCGCGGTAGTAGGATCGGATCCCCCGCACCGCGTCGGCGGCCAAAATCCCCTCGCGCTCCAAAATCGGCAGCTCCTTCTCCAGCCATTGCAGGTTTCTTGCGGATACTTTTCTCATCGTTCACCCCGTACGTCAGTTAAGCACATATCCGTTTCCTTTTTCAACCGCGACGTTCTTTCTGAAATTTTGTTTAAAGGCGTTGCGCCGCCCCTGGGTGGCCGCTTCGGAATAGAGTTTGACCGCGAGGCGGTGGAACCCCTGCCGCAGCTCCGCTTCGGTCATGCCGATGGGGCGGAAGTTGAGGTCGAACAGGGTGCATTTTTCCCAGTTGGCCGGTTCGATCAGGCGGTTGGCCTTTTTCAGGCGGTCGTACAGCGGCGTGCCGGGGAAGGGCGTGAGGATCGTGATCTGGACTTCGTAAAGCTCGGTTTCGCGCACGAACGCGACGATGTCGTCGAACACGTCCGCGGTTTGGCCGTCGAGCCCGATGATGAAGCAGCCGTTGACCGTGATCCCGTGCGATTGGATGGTCTTGATGGCGGTCTTGTATTGCGCGAACCGCCGCAGTTTCCAGTTGCGGTTGAGTTCGAGCCGGTCGAGCGGATCGCGCGTCGGACTTTCGAAGCCGATGAGAATCTGGGCGCAGCCGGCTGCGCGCATCCGGCGCAACAGCTCCGGATCGTCGGCCACGGAAAGATCGGTCTCCGTGAACCATTTGATTTTCCGCTTGGCCAGTTCCGGCAACAGCGCCTTCCAATAGGCCTTGTTCACGAAGCTGTTGTCGTCGG
>NZ_JBFJYW010000296.1:0-4637 GCF_041622395.1 Pontiella sp.
CTATGGATTGCTGACGGGGCGCTACTGCTGGCGCACCGTCCAGAAAACCGGCGTGCTGGGCGCAGACGCGCCGGCGCTGATTCCGGATGACCGGATGACGTTGGCGTCCTTGCTGCGGGACCAGGGCTATGCCACGGCCATGATCGGGAAATGGCACCTCGGAATGGATATCCCCGGCACCAATGGCGACCGCGACTTTTCCCTGCCGATCGATGACATGCCGTTGGATGTCGGATTCGACTATTTCTACGGGATTCCGGCGTCCATGAATTTCGGCTATCTGGCGTGGATCGAGGGGCGCTATACGGCGGTGAATCCGACCCTGTTCACCTCCAAGAAAGCCAACACGCTGGCGGGGGCTTTCAGCGACTACCGCATCACCCCGCCGTACGACCAGACCAGCGGCCTGGAAGTGGCGTCCGACTTCGATGACATTCTCTGCCTGACCCGCTTTACCGATAAGGCGATCGAATGGATGGAGCCGCGAGTGGATGAGGCCCGTGCCGGAAACCCGTTCTTTATCTATATCCCGCTCACTTCATCCCACAAACCGGTCATTCCCCGGGAGGATTTTCAAGGATTGAGCGCCGCCGGCGCCTATGGCGATTTCGTGATGGAGACCGATTACCACATCGGGAACATCCTCAAGTTTCTCGACGAAAGCGGGCTGGCGAACAATACCCTGGTCATCGTGACCAGCGACAACGGCCCCGAGAGCACATACGGCTCCCGGGTTTCCACCTACGGCCACGACAGCGCGGGCATTTACCGTGGCGGCAAACGGGATATCTACGAAGGGGGGCACCGGGTTCCCTTCGTGGTCCGCTGGCCGGCCGGAATTGCGTCTCCGGGACGGGTGTATGATAAACCCGTCTGCCAAACCGATTTGCTGGCAACCCTGGCGGACCTGCTCGGCGTTGTGCTGGATGACGACAGCGGCGAGGACAGCGTCAGCTTCTACGACGTCCTGCGGGACGCTTCGGCGGCGCCGACCCGGTTGCCGATGGTGCACCATGAGATGAACGGCCGGTTTGCGGTCCGCTCCGAAGACTGGAAGCTGGTGATGCCCTGGGAGGGTTCCGGCTACGAACTCTACGACCTTTCATCGGATCCCGCCGAAACGAACAATGTCTACGCGGCGAATCCAACCCGCGCGGCCGACTTGGAGGCGAAGTTGACCGCGATCGTCACCGGCGGCCGCACGACGGCGGGCGCGGCCGTGGGCAACGACACGGAGTGGTGGGACGATCTGGAGTGGATCGACGAAGCGGATTACTAAAGGTAGGGAAACCGGAATATGAAGTATTTTATAAACGGCATGCTGTTGCTGGGGGCGGCGCTTTGCAGTCTCGCCGGGAATATGAATCCGGACAAACCCAATGTCCTGCTGATCTATTACGACGACATGGGCTACAGCGACGTCGGGGCCTATGACACCAATCAGGTTTCCTATACGCCCCATCTGGATGCCTTCGCGGCGGAGGGCATGCGGTTTACGGCCGGGCATTCGGCGGACGCCGTCTGTACGCCTTCGCGGTATGCGCTGATGACGGGCCGCTACTGTTGGCGCACCAGCCTGAAAACCCATGTGCTCGGGGGATATTCTTCCCCGCTGATGGCGGCAGACCGCTTGACGATCGGAAAAATGTTCCAGGATCTCGGCTACGAAACCGCCATGGTGGGCAAGTGGCATGTCGGCATGCAGTTCTATGCGCCGGATGGCTCCGCCGTCAGTCTGGGAAATGATTCCGATGTGTTGGGAACCAACACCGCGTCGACCGCCGACGATGAAATCGATTTTTCGCTGCCGTTAACCCGGACGCCCAATGCGAACGGCTTCGATTATTATTTCGGCACCGCCGCCTCGCTCGACATGCCTCCCTATACCTGGATTGAAAACCAGACCGTGCTGTTCAAGGGGGGGCTGGTGACCAACGGGACGGTGGTCTTCAGCCAGGCGCGGCCGGCCGTCAACGGGGATTTTCTCGAAGGCGAACCGATCGGCGCGGTCAACAATGTGCGCGACGGGGTTTATGATCCGAATTTTGTCTGTTCGGACTACCTGCAGGTGCAGGCCGCCAAGGTGGCGGAAATCCTGGCCCTGCGCGCCGCCGACGATGAGCCGTTCTTCATCTATGTGCCGGTGCCGGCGCCGCACCTGCCCTGGGCCGTTCAGGAGGCGTTTTCCGGCACCGCCCCCTTTGCCTACGGCGACTATCTGGCGCAGACCGACCATTATACCGGCCAGATTCTCGATGCGCTCGCCGACCGCGGATTGGCCGGCAATACCGTGGTCCTGATCACCAGCGATAACGGCCCCTCGAAAAATGCCATGCCGTCCAGCCTTTCGAACGGCCATGACTGCAACGGCCCCTTCCGCGGTCAGAAACTCGACAACTGGGAAGGCGGAACCCGCGTTCCGTTCATGATCCGCTGGCCCGCGCTGATTGCGCCCGGGGCGACGACAACCCATTTCTGCTGGCAGGGTGATTTTCTCGCCACCATGGCCGAGTTCCTGAATTACGACCTCACGCCCGACCAGGCGCCGGACGCCGAAAGTTTTCTGTCCGTTTTGAAAGGCGAGGCGATGCCGGCGGCCCGGCGGCCGGCCACCATCCAGCACGCCTACAACGGCCAGTGCGCCATCGTTGACCAAGACGGGGTGTGGAAGCTGCTCGACGGCACCGGCGGCAACGGCTCCAATTCCTACGATTCGCAAAACAATCCGCTGACGTCCGCCGAGGCCGCCGGCGTAATCTTCGGCTCGCCGCGCCAGCTCTTCAACCTCTCCACCGATCCCGGCGAGGACCACAATCTGCTGAGTACGACCCCGACCCAAGCGGCCCTCGACAAGGAAGCGCAGCTCTATGCCTTGCTCAACGAGATCCGCGGCAACACCACCTACGGCACCGACGGCGACAGCAACGTGCCGCCGATCGATACCGACGGCGACGGCATCCCGAGCTATTTCGAACGTGCAACCGAAGGGCTCGACCGGGCCGATCCGTCCGACGCCGCGAAGGATTTCGACGGCGACAAGTTGAGCAACCTGCTGGAATACGAAAACGAGTCCGATCTCTACGACGCGGATACCGACGGCGACCGGCTGGAAGACGGACTCGAGGTGCTGACCTACGGTTCGCGACCCAACCGCCCCCATTCGGACACGGATTCCCTGGAGGACGGCGACGAGGTGCTCATCTGGGGAACGGACCCAATCCGGGCGGATACGGACGGCGACGGCGTCGATGACGACGACGAACTCGAGGGATTTTCCAATCCCCGGAATGCCGGTTCGACGGCGGTAACCACAAACATCGTGGTGGCGCTCGATCCGGATGTCGTCCAACTGGCCGGATACAACGGAACCGTCGACGATCCCGATGACGAGGAGGGGGGCGACGACTGGGCCGGCTCCGGAACCCTGTTCGTGCGCTCGCGGGCCACCAACCGGCTTGAAGAAAAAACCCGCTGCTTCCTGCGCTTCGATCTCAGCGGCATTCCGCAGAATATTGAAAGCGCGCGGCTGCGCATTCATCAGATCGACCGGCTCAACGATTCCAACACCGGGGATTTGCAGCTCGCGCGGGTGACGGACTTTTGGGATGCCGCAGTCGGAAGCTACCCGCTTTTCGACGGCACCGGGGTAACCAATGGGTTTGTCTTAGGGAACAACGGCGATTTCGGTTTGGATGTCGATGCGTCCGGCTTTTACAGCGGCACCGTCGGCGTTCCGGGAACCGATGCCGGGTTCGATGTAACCGCGATGGTGCAAGCCTGGTGCGAAGGGACGGCACCCAACTATGGCTTCCGCATTGCGTTCGACCAGACCGGCAACGTCGGCGCGGCCTTTTCGACCGAGGACGATCCCCTGACCATCGGCACCAACGAAGCGCCGCAGCTGATGGTCACCGCGTTGGAAGTGGTCAGCGCGGACGCGGATAACGATCGGCTCCGGGATGCCTACGAACTCGAAATGTTCGGGGGGTTGAGCCAGTCCGGAACGAATGATTTCGACGGCGACGGCGTGAACAACCTGATTGAGCAGGCGTTGGGAAGCGATCCGACCGGCAGCAATTCGGTGCCCGTATATTCCATCATCCTGACCAATGAAACGGAGGTGGCCTTTTCCTATCGCCGCTGCAATCAGGCCGGCCTGGGGATCGAAGTGTTGGTTTCCAATGATCTGACGAACTGGAATGCCTATACGGAATATTATGCCGAAACGGCTTCCGCCGCGGAGCCGGGAGCGGATTATGAGACGGTGCTTCTGGAACCCGTCGACGGCACGCCGGATCATCTGTTCTACCGCATTTCGGTGCATGCGCTGGATTGCGGAACCGCAACCGATTCCACCAACGCACCGTTTAGCGGCGTGCTGGCTTTGTACGATGCCCAGGCCGATACGAACGGCAATTTCAACACCGGCTCCTTTGAGTCGCTGGATCCCGATGTCACCACCACGGCAGCGCGGCTGGTTCAGGGCGGTTCGCTCAACGGCGGCGGTCAAAATAAATATGTTTTAACCCGTGCCGTATTCGATGCGAGCGCTTCCGGTTCGCCCGGCTTCAATTTTGCCGGAACGGCCCTGGCGGACCAGCGCGCCGCTACGGGCGCCGGGGACTGGTTCGCTTTCA
>NZ_JBFJYW010000297.1:0-4617 GCF_041622395.1 Pontiella sp.
CAGCATCTGCCCGGCAAGGGCGACGGAGACAGGCCTTAATGTGTCAACATTCCCGCAGTCGGAGAAACGGTTAATTTCAGTTTATCACAGGATTGGTGCGCTAGCAGCGCATAGATTTTCGTTACGTCCTCAATAAAGAAATGGACGCTTTCGGCCAGATGGCTGCCCTGAGCCATCCCGAACACACCATACGTCAGCCAATCCGCCAACTTCGTAAATACCTCTAACATGCCGCACTCCTATTCGTTTCCCTCAACGTTGGTCATTTGACCATTCCGCCAAGCGTTGTTCAAAAATAATCTCATTTTACCAAGGCCGCCTGCGCCTTGGCGTTGCTTTCGATGACGGCCTCGACACAGCTCATGAAATTCATGACGCACGGCACCTTCATTTTATAATAGACCTGCTTGCCGCGCTTGTCGTCCTCGACGATGCCCGCCTGCTTCAGCACCGAGAGGTGCTTCGAGATCGTCGAAAAGTCGGCATCGATCTGATCGACGAACTCGCAGACGCACATTTCGCCGGCCGACAGCTGCTCGGCCATCCACAAGCGCGTCGGATGCGCCAGCGCCTTGAGCACCTTCGCCTTCGCTTCGTACAGCAATTTTTCCTTCGCATTCATGAATTGTCCCTCAATTAATATTTGGCAATATAGCCAAACGTTCGGGTTTAGCAAGCCCGATTTCGGAAAAAAGTGAAAATATCCTGGAGTGCGGCGGCAAGCGAAGCGCGACACCGCTTTCGTGCACGCCGAGCGACGGTTAAAGCGCCGTCGCGTCGCAAGCTCCTTGCCGGCGCACTCCAGGAAAAACCGGCGCACTCCAGGAAGAACCGGCGCACTCCGGAACCCTTTACAAAATATATTCGCCAACATCGGCCAAGGAGTCGAAGACGGGGGCGCCGCAGGCTTCGAGGCGGGGGCGGCTGTTGTGGCCGCAGGCAACCAGCGCGCAGTGGACCCCCATGGCCTCGGCCACCTCGAAGTCGTGCAATGTGTCGCCGATAAAGAGCACTTCCGCCGGATCGAGCACGAGCCCGTCCATGTATTTCAATCCGTTTTCCACCTTGCCGGCGGCATAGATATCGTTAAGGCCAATGACGTCGTCGAAGAACGGCGTTAACTTGAAATAGTCGACCGAATGCAACAGCGCGCCCTGCTCATAGGCCGAGAGCACCGCCTGCGGAATCGCCTTGGCCCGGAGCTCGGCAATCAGCTCGCGGGCGCCTTCGTGCAGCGGGCACTCGTATCGGCGCGCGGTGTACTCGGCGATAAACTCCTCGGCCAGCACGGGGTAGGGATCGGTCGCGTAGTCGAACCCGAGCTGGCAGTAGTATTGATCGACCGGGAAGCAGAGTTTGTCGCGGTAAAGCGCAACATCGATCCGAGGCAGGTTGCGCCGCTCCAGCATGTGGTTGTTGATCTCGGTGCAGAGCGAGGTGTCGTTCCACAGCGTGCCGTTCCAGTCCCAAATGATGTGTTTGAATGTGCCCATTGCCCGAACCTTGGAGAACTCCCGGCGACTTTAACAAGACCATTCTCGCGAAATGAGCCCGGCCCGGCGGCGTTGGGGGATTGCGTCCCCAAATGCCGGCGCTTCCTGCTTTACTTCCTCCGGCGGGCTTGGCAACGTCGCTCCTTAGTCACCCGGGGTGCCGCTTCGAAGTTCGAAACGTGCTGAGATCATACCCGTTGAACCTGATCCGGATTATGCCGGCGCAAGGGAGCGTTGAATCGACTTCCAGCGTTCCCGGGTTCCCGGGAACGCTTTTTTGTTGGAGTACCGAACATGAAACTGACCGTAAACGGAACGGCCCACGAACTCGGGGGCGACGGCACCATCGATGCCCTGCTCGACGAGCTGGGCGCAACCAAGGCGCACACGGCGCTGATGGTCAATGGCAACGTGGTCCCGTCCGAACAATGGGCAACCACCCCGCTGAACGAAAACGACGAAGTGGAAATGCTCGTCTTTGTCGGCGGCGGATAACCAAAACCCGCAAAGACACCGCGCACGCAAAACCGGCACCCTTCGGGATGAATGAGGTCTACACCATGAATGAAGATGTTTTAAAAATCGGCGATCAGAAACTGGGCTCGCGCCTGTTTCTGGGAACGGGAAAGTTTTCCTGCACGCAGGCGATGATCGATGCGGTCAAAGCCTCGGGCACGGAGCTGGTGACCGTCGCATTGCGGCGCTTTAACCGCGCACAGGCGGAGGACGATCTATACGGTCCGCTTTCGCAACTCAAAAACGTGCGGCTGATGCCGAACACCTCCGGCGCCATGAACGCCAAGGAAGCCATCCGCGCCGCGCTGCTCGGCCGCGAGCTGAGCAAGAGCCCGTTCGTGAAACTGGAGATCCACCCCAACCCGCACCATCTGTTGCCGGACCCGATCGAAACCTACGAAGCCGCCATCGAGCTGGTGAAGCAGGGCTTCCTCGTCCTCCCCTACATTCCGGCCGATCCGGTGCTGGCCAAGCGGCTCGAAGACGTCGGCTGCGCGGCCGTCATGCCGCTGGGCGCCGCCATCGGAACGGGCAAGGGACTCTCCACCGCCGAAATGATCAAGATCATCGTACGCGACGCCAACATCCCCGTCGTGGTCGACGCCGGACTGCGCGCGCCGTCCGAGGCCGCCTGCGCGATGGAGATGGGATGCGACGCCGTGCTCGTCAACTCCGCCATCGCCGCCGCCGACAATCCCTCCGCCATGGGCGCCGCATTCAAGGGCGGCGTCGAAGCCGGTCGCATGGCCTATCAAGCCGGCCTGATGCCGACCAGCGAAGTGGCCGTGGCCTCAAGCCCCCTAACCTCGTTCCTCGCCACTCAAACGGACTAACCAGCAGCCCCCCTCCCCGCCCATGAAAACACCACTTCCAGCGTGGTTGAGCCCGGAACCGTGGCTCAACCTTGAATTCAGCGCCGCCGATGTACAACGCGCGCTCCATGCCGACGCGCCGAACGAGAAAACGCTGGCGGCCCTGCTCTCGCCGGAAGCCGCCCACTTTCTCGAACCGATGGCGCAGCGCGCGCAAACCATTACGCGGCGGCACTTTGGCCGGACCATCTCGCTCTACACCCCGCTCTACCTCTCCAACTTCTGCAACGGCGGATGCCTCTACTGCGGCATCGCCGCCGACCGCAAGGCCACGCGCAGCGTACTCGACACCGAGCACCTGCGCCACGAAATGGAAGCCATCCGCGCGATGCACCTCGAAGAGCTGGTGCTGCTCACCGGCGAACGCATGCCCGAAGCCGATGTGGACTATCTCGAAACCTGCGTTTCGATCGCGGCGGAATACGTGCACAACGTAACCGTCGAAGTCTTCCCGATGGCGGAGGCGGAATACCGCCGGCTGGCCGAAGCCGGATGCACGGGCGTGACGATCTACCAGGAAACCTACGACCCCGTCGTCTACGAACGCATGCACCGCTGGGGCGACAAGCGCGACTTCGCCGCGCGGGTCGATGCCCCCGACCGCGCACTGCGCGGCGGCATGCGCACCATCGGCATCGGCGCCCTGCTCGGCCTGGCCGACCCGCGCCACGACATCCTCTGCGTCTACCGCCACGCCAAGCATCTGCTGAAAACCTATTGGCAGGCCGGCGTCTCGATTTCCTTCCCGCGCATCCGCCCGCAGCTCGGCGGTTTCGAGCCCGATTTCCCGGTCGACGAAAAAATGCTGGCCCAGTTTGTGTTCGCGCTGCGCATCTGCCTGCCGGAAATTCCGCTGGTGCTCTCCACCCGCGAGCCGCGCCGCGTGCGCGACGGCATGGCCGGACTCGGCATCTCCAAAATGAGCGTGGCCAGCAAAACCACCGTCGGCGGCTATAGCGAGGACTCCGAGGAATCGACTGCGCAGTTCGAGATTTCCGACGACCGCGGCATCGACGAATTCAACGCCATGCTCCGCGCCAAGGGTCTCGAACCGGTCTTCAAGAACTGGGACGCCACCTACCGCGAACCCGCCCGCTACCAGAAAGCATAAGTTCTCACCACAAAGCACGCCGGATATTCTTTTCCGCTGCGGCCTCGGGACCTCCCGCGCGGCGGGCGGCATTCCGATGGCTTCTTCCGTAGCTTTCCAAGCGCGAACGGCCCCGCCTGCGGCGCTTCCGCCGCTCAATCCGGAGCAATTTTTCCGGCGTCAACGAGGCAGGAAGCGGATCGACAAAAACATAGCGGTCATCGATCAGAATGCAATTGTCCGAAATCAGCAGGAGGTCCCCCTCCAGCACAAAGCTGAGCTTCCAATTTATGGACTCTTTCCGCATCGCCTCACAACCCTTGATGAGCATCCAATATTCCGCAATTGCCCGTTGGGCTCATGAGTTTGCTGATGAGGGCGTCGGGTTTGAAAGGTTCCTGTCTTCCGCAACGGTCGGCGGCGGGCAGGTAAAAGATTCGTGGGTAAAAAATGATCACGCGTGGATGTTTTACCCCGCATCTTTCACTTGAAAGCATACGAAGTCGTTCCGACTGCGGGAGAAGGATGGGCAGAAAAATGAACGGCAGAAAGATGGGTGGCGGGCTAAAAGGAAATCCGTGTTCGTTGGAGAAAATTTGCGGGTTTGAAAGGTTGCTGTCTTCTGAAACGGTCCTGATCGGTGGCG
>NZ_JBFJYW010000298.1:0-4617 GCF_041622395.1 Pontiella sp.
CCTCGGGTGACTGACCCCTCGGGTGAGGTGAAATTATGAAAAGATATATTTACATGGGACTCGGGGCTGTTGTCCTGTGCAGTGTTGCGGGGGTCGTGATGAATCGCGCGGCTTCACTGGAACCGCAAAAATCCGGTGTGGTGGGATCCGGGTTCGATTCGGTTTTGGATAAAACCGCGAAGAGCGCCGCGCCATCCTCGCCGGAGGAAAAGGTGTCTCTCTCTGAGCAGGTTCCGGTTATGGCCGCCCCGCAGGTTTCGGATGCGGTGAAAGCGTTGACCGATCCGAAAACGAACTATGCAGATCGGCTCGAAGCGATGCGTAAGCTGGGGCATGAAATCAATTCGACCGATCGGGCCGCCTTGATGGAGTTTCTGGCATCGGACGCGCCGAACGACGGCCGTATGCGTTCACTGGCGTTTTATTCGATCAAGAACGATACGCTGGAGCTACTGCTGCGCCAAAGGGAACTGCCGGACGGTATGGGTGAGCTGTTGACGGGCGTGGTGTCGAATCCCGATCAAAACGGAACGTGGCGGAACTATTGCATACAGTTTATGGCGCCATTTTATGAGCGGCAGTCGCAGGCCGAAGGTCTCGGTTCGGGTGGGGTTCGGCAAAATAATCTAGGACAAAATGATTCGTTGCGGAGGGGAACCGATGCGGCTGGAAGAGGGCCCATGGGGGGACCTGTTTCCGGTCTGAATCGTCCGGAAGATCGTGAGCTTGAGGCGATTCGCGAAGCGCTGTGGGCGGCGTTGGGCGAGCGGGATAATTCGAATGCCGGAACGGCGCTGTTGGCGCTCCATACGCTTGCGCGGAACCATTCGGAGTTTGATCGGGGGCAGATCGATGCCGCCATGCTGGAGTTGGCGAGCGATGAAGCCGCAACGGTTGCAAACCGCATAAGCGCGTTACGCCTTTGCGGGGAGAGCGGCAATACGAACGCCTTGGCAACCGCCCGCACCCTTGCCGGCAGCGGCGGGACCACCCTGCTCCGCTGCGCCGCCATCGCCACCCTCGGAGAGATCGGCGAAGAGCAAGACCTCGCCCTGATCGAAACCTATGCGGCGTCGAGTGACAAGCGCATCCGGCAGATCGCCCAAACCACCTTGGCCAAGCGATCTCGCGAGTAGCGAGAAAGGGGGCCTTAAAGCAAGGATCCTGTCTCAACGGACAACGGGTCAGAATGTTTTCGATATCGAAGATTCGGCCCTGCGGGCACTTATCTGTGATATTCCCTGCCCGTCATTACGGCTTCGGGGCTAAAGCATCTATTGGATTTTGGCTTGCAAAGACGCACGTCCGAGACGAGCTCTTTTTTCTGGAAACGGATCTTGCCAATAATTTTTCCGCGAATTTATTTCTCCCTTCTGCAAAGATGGTTCGAGCGACAGGCGTATCCATGTTGCCGGCCGGGTGGCCGGTACGGCTTTGGAACAACGGGTTGGAGGATTCTTGGAATGATGGACATGACCAAACGGCGGGAAGACCGTCCATCCGATGATCCCGACTGCCGACCTTCCATTCCCACCCTGGAGGACGCCATGGAACAATATCAATCATCCCTGCTGCGCTACGCCACCCGCGTATTGAACAGCGAAGACGCCGCGCAGGATGTCGTGCAGGAAACCTTCATCCGCCTGCACGCCAGCCTCGAAAAAATCTCGACTCGCGGCGTGCCGCTCAAGGGCTGGCTCTACCGCACCACGCACAACGCCGCGGTCGATTACATCCGCAAGGAGTCCCGCCGCCGCAGCCTGCACGACCGCCAGTCGAAACAGGCCGACCTCTTCGCCAACGATCCCGAAGCCCAGCGCACCCGCGACGAGCGGCAGGCGCTGGTGATGCGGCACCTCAACACGCTGAAGCCGAAAGAGCGCGAGGTGCTTGTGCTCCGCCTTCAGGAAGGCATGTCCTACAAAGAGATCGCCGAAATCTTGAAACGCTCCGAGGGCTACGTTGGAACCCTCATCCACCACGCAACGAAAAAGCTCTCCCAAAGCCTGCGCCAGGCGGGGGTGGTATCATGAAAAACTGCAAACCCTTCGAAAAACAACTCGTCGCCTATCTCCACGGCGAACTCAACGAAACCGATGCCGCCGCGCTCGACCGCCACCTCGAAAGCTGCGCCGCCTGCCGCGCCGAGCTCGCCGCCCAGCGCGCCACGCTCGACCTGCTCGGCGAAGCCCTTGCGGCCGCGCCCGCCCCCGCGCAACTCGTTGCCAAGCGCGATATCCCGCATCGGCCCGCCGCGCACCGCACGACGCTGGCCGACTATTGGTACAGCCCGCAGTTCCGCGCCGGGCTCGTGACCGCCGCCACCGCCAGCATCTTCGTCTTCATCAGCCTCAGCTTTGTCGTCGTGCAGGTGGTTAAAAAGGAATCCCCCGCCTTTACCGCCGACGAAGTGGCCATCGAGGTGCCGGCGCCCCAGGAGCCGCACGTGGAACTGCAGAAGCTGAAGGTGCCCCAACTTGAAAAGTCGGTTGCCCAATCGGCCCCCAAACCCAAGCTCAAAAAGCAGGTCGTTGCCAAAAGCTCGCCGACCTTCAAAGCGGTTCCTGTTCCCGAAGCCGCGCCGATTATTTCCGCCGAGGCTTTGGGCGATGAGGGGTTGGTGGCATCGCTCGGCTTTTCTTCCCAACCCTGGGGGCAGGACAAGGGGGTCGGCGAGCCGCTGGTACGTCGCGGTGTTTGGCAAGCCACGCCGGCCGAGTTCAACACCGAACAGTATGACCGGATCGTGGACAACGCCTTCAAGGATGCGATGGACAACCCGCTCTCGACCTTCTCGATCGACGTCGATCGCGCGGCCTACGCCAACGTCCGCCGCTACCTGACCGGCAACCGCCTGCCGCCGCCCGATGCCGTCCGCATCGAGGAGATGGTCAACTATTTCGAATACGACTATCCGCAACCGTCGGGCGAAGATCCGTTCGCCGTGTCGATGGAAGTGGCCGACTGCCCGTGGAACCAGGCGCACCGGCTCGCGCTGATCGGCCTGCAGGGGCTCGACATCGAAACCCGGAACCTGCCGCCGAACAACCTCGTCTTCCTGCTGGATGTGTCCGGCTCCATGAACGCTCCAAACAAGTTGCCGCTGCTCAAATCCGCCATGCGGTTGCTGGTGAACCAGCTCCGCCCGGAGGACCGCGTCGCGATCGTCGTCTATGCCGGCGCGGCCGGGTGCGTGCTCGAACCGACCGCCGACAAGGCCCAAATCTTCGATGCCATCAACCGGCTGAAAGCGGGCGGCTCCACCGCCGGCGGCGCGGGCATCCGGCTCGCCTACCAAACCGCGCAGGACCACTTCCTCCCAAACGGCAACAACCGCGTCATCCTCGCCACCGACGGCGACTTCAACGTCGGCGTCAGCTCCGACGGCGACTTGACCCGCCTGATCGAGGAAAAGCGCAAGTCCGGCGTCTTCCTCTCCGTCCTCGGGTTCGGCACCGGCAACCTGAAGGATTCCAAAATGGAAAAACTGGCTGGCCACGGCAACGGGAACTATGCCTACATCGACGACATCCTCGAAGCCAAGAAGGTGCTCGTCAACGAAATGGGCGGCACCCTCGTCACCATTGCCAAGGACGTCAAGGTGCAGGTCGAATTCAATCCGCGCCAGGTCAAGGCCTACCGCCTCATCGGCTACGAAAACCGCCTCCTGGCCAAGGAGGATTTCGACAACGACCAAAAGGACGCCGGCGAGCTTGGCGCCGGCCACACCGTCACCGCGCTCTACGAGCTCGTTCCCGCCGGGGCCGGCGAACCGATCCGCCAGGCCGGAAAACTCAAATACCAAAAGACCAAACTCATCGACAGCGACGACCTGATGACCGTCAAGCTGCGCTACAAGCAACCCGGCGGCATCGCCAGCAAGCTCATCGTCCAGACCGTCAAGGCCGACGACCTGAACGATCTGCGGGCGGGCGCCAACATCGGGTTTGCCAGCGCCGTTGCCGAGTTCGGCCTGCTGCTCCGCCGCTCCGAGCATAAAGGCGCCGCCAACTACGGCGAAGTCATCCGCCGCGCCAGGCAAACCCGCGGCGCCGACGTCGAAGGCTACCGCGCCGAGTTCATCCGCCTCGTCGAAAAGGCGCAAATGTTGGATTCGGAGGCGGTATTTCTTGCGGAATAAAATCCGCAAAGGCATCTTGTCATCGGGCAATGTGCGGCCCGGGTTCACCGGGGAAGGGGCACCGTGAGACAAACCAAAAAGAGGGGATCGGACGAAGCGCAACGACCGTTCGCGGCGAAACGCGACTATCGGTTTCACGCCGGATGGGTGGGCCCGCGCTTCAAGGCGTTCGTCGCCACCGGCATCATCTTCGCGCTGTTCTTCCTGCTTTCGGGAATGTTGGTTGTCTTTCATGTGGTCCGCAAGGAGGAGATGCACTTTTCTCCTCCAGAACCGATTCCCCGCCCCAACGTGCTCCTGAAAAAACTCAATGTTCCGGTCCAGGTTAAAACCGAGGACCAGGAGGCCCGCACGCTCCGGGAACGGCAGGTCGCGGACGAGATTGCGCCCGAGCCGGCGGCCGCTCCCGTTGAGCGCCCGAAAATGAAGCTGAAAAAACCGCAGGTACTGGTTCGGAAGAGCGCAAAGCCCAAAAC
>NZ_JBFJYW010000299.1:0-4601 GCF_041622395.1 Pontiella sp.
CGGCGGTGATATAGTCGATGGTGGTCTGGTCCGGGGCAATCAGCCCCGAACGCGCGCCCGCTTCGATCGCCATGTTGCAGATGGTCAGGCGGCCTTCCATCGAAAGTGCCTTGACCGCGTCGCCGCAGAATTCGAAGGCGCAGCCGGTTCCGCCCGCGGTACCGATCTGCCCGCAGAGTTCGAGCACCATGTCCTTGGCGGTGACGCCCGTCGGAAGCTTGCCCTTGAACTCGACCTTGAACTGCTTCGGCATGGTCTGGCGCAGCGTCTGGGTGGCGAGCACGTGCTCCACTTCGGAAGTGCCGATGCCGAACGCAATCGCGCCGAACGCGCCATGCGTCGCGGTATGGGAGTCGCCGCAAACCACGGTGGTTCCCGGCAGCGTGATCCCCTGCTCCGGCCCGATGATGTGCACTACGCCTTGCTTGTCGGACTCCATGCCGTAGAAGGTGATGCCGTTGTCGGCGCAGTTTTTCGCAAGCGCATCGACCTGCGCCTTGGCGACCGGGTCGACGATTTCGGTGCGGCTATCGGTCGGCACGTTGTGGTCGGCCGTGGCGAAGGTCAGTTCCGGATGGCGGACCTTGCGGTTCTGCAACCGTAGACCTTCGAACGCCTGCGAGCTGGTTACTTCGTGCACGAGATGGCGGTCGATGTAGAGAAGCACTTCCCCGCCCGGCAATTCCTTGACGACGTGCTTGTCCCAGATTTTTTCAAACAGTGTTTTTCCCATAATATTACCTATAATTTAAAGAACCCGGCATTATAGATAGCCGCATTCGCCGTTCAAGGCCAATCTTGGCGCGGTTTGCCATACGCGGCCGGGCCGTCATACCGCCCGCTTGATGACCAACACCTCCAACGGGACGGTCGAGTCGTTGCGCCAGCTACGGAGTTCATCGGGCGGGCACTCGACCATTTCCCCGGCACGGACCGCGGCTTCGGCCCCGGCCACGGCGCAGATCCCCTCCCCCTTCAGCACGCAAAACGAGACGGCCAGGGGCAAGGCGTGCTCGGGGATTTCCCCGCCGGGCGCGATGGCCAAATGCACATATTCATTCCCCGCCGCGCAATAGAGCCGCGTACCCACGCAACCGCCCTGGTCCAGCACCCGTTCGCCGTTTTCAACCCGGTAGACATCCATTTCCCAACCTCCTCGTTCAGTGAGGCCGGCACCATATGCCGCCCGTCCGGATTTTTAAACCTTTCCGCCCAAAAATCGATTTCCCTGCCTCGCGCGGATTGTGATAACTTGAGCCTTCATTTTTTGGAGGAATCCGCGTGTACCTGAAAACACTGGAGATAGTTGGCTTCAAAAGCTTCGCGAACAAAACCCGGCTGGAGTTCGAGCCGGGCATGACGGCGATTGTCGGGCCGAACGGTTGCGGCAAAAGCAACGTCTCCGATTCGGTTCGCTGGGTTTTGGGCGAGCAGCGTGCACGGGCCTTGCGGGGGGCGAAGATGGAGGACGTCATCTTCAACGGAACCGACAGCGCCAAACCGCTCGGCATGGCCGAAGTCAGCATCACGTTGGCCGACTGCACCGCCGCGCTCGGGATCGAATACAACGAGGTCTGCATTACCCGCCGCGTTTTCCGCTCGGGCGAGAGCGGCTACTTCCTCAACCGCAAGGCGTGCCGGCTGAAGGATATCCAGCGACTGTTCATGGACACCGGCGTCGGCACCGATTCCTACTCCGTGCTCGAACAGGGCAAGATCGACCAGATTCTCTCCGCGCGGCCGGAAGACCGCCGCACCGTTTTCGAAGAGGCCAGCGGCATCACCAAATACAAGGCCGACAAAAAGGAAGCCCTGCGCAAGCTCGAGCACACCGAGGCCAACCTGCTGCGCCTCGACGACGTCATCCGCGAGGTGAAACGCCAAATCATTTCCCTGCAACGCCAGGCGGGGAAAGCCAAGCGCTATCAGGAGCTCGCCGAGGAGATGCGCGGGCTCGACCTCTATGTCACCAACCAGCGGCTGGCCGAATACGCCCGGAAGATCAACGAACTGGCGGGCGAGCTCGGCGTGCTGGAACGCAAGGTCGGCGAACTGCATGCGCAGGTCGAGAGCGGCGAAGCCGAGGCCGAGGCCGCCCGCAAGGCGCTGACCGAGCTGGAGCAGACCATTTCGCAGGCCATGGAACAGGCCAGCGCCGCGCGCAGCGAGCTGGAGCGCACCAAAAACCTGATTTCCATGAACACCGATCGCATCGCGGAGCTGACCACCCTCGCCCAGCGCAATACGCAGGAGACCGAGGAAGCCCGCATACGCCTCGATGCCCACCGCACCGAGCTGCAACAGATCGTCCGCGACATCGGCGAAGCGGAAACCGCGAAGAAAGCGGCCGCGGAGGGCTTGCACCGCGTCACCTTGACCCAGAAAGAGGTCGAGGAGCAGATGAATGCGACGCGCACGCAGCTCAACAACCTGCGCAACGAATCGGTCGCCCTCGACTCCAAGTCCTCCAAGATGCAGAACGAATTGAACGCCCTCGATGCGCGCGACCGCGAGGCGATGCTCAAGAAAGAGCGGCTCTCCACCGAAAAATCGGAACTGGAGCGCGCCCTGAAATCCTATCTGGAGCGCCAGGAAGAGATGGACATCAAGGTGGACCTGCTGTCCGGCAAAGTGGCGGAGCAGGCCGAAACCCTGACCCGCCTCAACGCCGACCGCACCAACCGCCGCGACCTGATCGTTGAAAACGAGCGCAAACTCAACGAAGCGCAAAAGAGCGCCGCCGCCAAACGGGCGCAGCTCGAAATGCTCTCCGGCGGCGAAGCCCGCACGGAAGGCTTCCCCCCCGGTGCGCAGATGCTGCTCGACCCGCCCGCCGACTATACGCCCGACCGCGCGGGGATCATCGGCCCGCTGGCCGAACAGCTGAAGACCTCGCCGGAATACCAGACCGCGCTCGAAGCGATCCTGCGGCCGTGCATCGACGCCATCGTCGTGAGCGACGAAGCCTATGCGCGCGAGGCGCTCAACTGGCTGCGCGACCAAGAAGCCGGAAGCGCCCGCCTGCTCAGCGTGGTCTCCAGCAAGGAAGAGGCCTCGCCGGACTCCTCCTCCGCCATCGGCAAAGGGTTGCTGGAGTGCATCGGGTTCGACGACACCGTAGCGCCGCTGGTGCGCCGCCTGTTCTGGAACGTGCGCGTGGTCGGGTCCGAGCCGGAGATTCCGGCCGTGCTTTCGGCCGACACCGTGGTCGTTACCCTGAACGGCACCGTGGTCTCCGGTTGCGGCGCGTCCGAGATCTGGATGCCCGGCACCGAGGACAAGAGCCCCCTTGCCCGCCACCAGATGCGCCGGCAGCTGCAAGAGGACATCGGCATGCTGGAAGCCGAGGTGCAGAAACTCGAAGACGCGCTCGCCACCCTGCGCGGCGAAGAGAGCGGCATTGCCTCGTCCATCGAGAACGCCCGCCACATGCTCGAGGAGTTCCGCCGCGAACTGGCGCTGCAGGAGGGTGAACGGCAGGTGATGGTCCGGGAAACCAAAACGGCGCAGGATCGCGTCGAGACGGTGACGTTCGAATACGAAAAGCTGGCCGAGCGCGAAAGCGCCGGAACCGAAGCCCGCACGCGCCTCGCCACCGAGCTGCAGGAATGCCGCGACCGCCAGGCCGCCGTCCGCACCCAAAGCGCCGAACAGACCCGGGCGTTGCACGAAATCGAGGAAAAGCGCAACGATGCGCTGCAGATCACTTCCGAGCACCGCATCGTCTACTCGCAAAAGACCGGCGCGCTCGAACACCTCAACAACCGCAAGCAACCGATGGAGGCGCGCATCGGCGAGCTGGAAGAGCTGATCAACGACCGCTCGCGCGGCGTCGATTCCTACAACCGCCGCATCGAAGACCTTCGGGGCGCGATCGAGGACGAGCACGGCAAGATCGAGCCGCTGGAAATCCGGCTGGAGGAAACCACCCAAACCCTGGAAAGCGAGCGCGCGCGGCGCGAGGAAACCATCGAACTGCTCAGCACCGCCGAAAACCGGCTGCGCGCCCACCGCCACGACCTCGAATCGCAGCTCAACCGGAAGTCCAAATTCGAAGTCGAGAAGGCCGAATACACCATGCGCCGCGACAACGCGCTGGAGCGGGTCACGGGCACCTACCACATTACGAAGGAAGAACTGGCCGAAGCCGAGCCCCCGCACTGGGAAAACGACGAAGTACCCGACCGCGAAGTCATCGAAACGCGGGTTGCCGAGTTGCAGGCCAAGATCGATTCGATGGGGCCGGTCAATCTGGTGGCCATCGAGGAGCACGCCGAATACGAGGAGCGCCATGCCTTCCTGATCAAACAACAGGAAGACCTCAACGCCGCCAAAACCCAGCTGCTCGATATGATCAAAACGATCAACAACACGACCACCGAACTGTTCAAGGAGACCTTCGACAAGGTGAACGAACAGTTCCAGGACATGTTCAAGCAACTCTTCGGCGGAGGTTCCGCCAAGCTGGTCCTGACGGATGACGAAGACATCCTGGAAGCCGGCATCGAGATCATCGCCCGCCCCCCGGGAAAGAAGCTGCAGACCATTTCTTTGCTCTCGGGCGGCGAGCGCACCATGACGGCGGTGGCCCTGCTCTTCTC
>NZ_JBFJYW010000300.1:0-4527 GCF_041622395.1 Pontiella sp.
CGGAATCCCCCGCGGCGTGCAGTCGGATGTGATGGTCAACGGACTCGACTTTTATCCAACCATCCTGGGGCTGACCGGTGCCGAAAAGCCAAAGGATAAGAACCTGGACGGCTTGGACATTTCCGGACTGCTGCTCAACGATCCGACCAATCCCGCGCTGGTCAAAGAGGCCGATGGTTCGGTGCGCGATACCATGATGTGGCATTTCCCGCATGGGGGCGCGTTGGAAAGCACGATTCGCGTCGGCGACTATAAGCTCGTCCGGAATTATGACCATGTGAACAATGAAGGAACGCCGGAGCTTGAACTCTTTCAGCTTTATAAAGCGAAAGGCAAAACGCAGGAGCGGGTCGACATAGAAGAGTCCAAAAACCTGGCCGCAGCCATGCCCGAAAAGGTTCAGGCGATGAACCGGAAGCTGACGGAGATGCTGACGGAGATGAAGGCGAGCTATCCCTTCTACAATCCCGACTGCGCCGCCCCGTTGCCGAACAAAGAGAAGGCGCCGACCGTTCTTTCGGGCCGGCAGACCGGGAATGCCGCGGAATTTGCGTTCAAGGAAAACGGCGCGAAGGTGGTGCGGGCCGACCTGATCTACACCCTCAACGGCGGCGACCGTTACGAAGAGTGGTTCCGGGCACCCGCAACGGTGCTGTCCGCTGAAAAGGTGTCGGCGGAACTACCCGAGGGAACGACCCACTATTACATCAATCTGATTGATGAGAATAATTTCATGCGCAGCTATCCCGAGGTGGGGAAAAATGAGTACTCGCAGACTGCGATCCCGTTCGGGGCCGGCAAACCCGCCGCGCAGAAGGCGAAGAAAACGGTGAAAAAACCGGAAACCCCTGCCGGGAAGGGCGCCGCCGCGTTGCTGGAAAAAGATGCCAACCAAGACGGGCAGGTCACCAAGGCCGAATACGTCGCTTTCTTTGTCGCCAGCTTCGAGCGCAAGGATAAAAACCAGGACGGGGTGCTTTCCCCGGATGAGCATACCCACAAATCGTTCGAAGGCGCGGACCAGGATAAAAACGGTCAGCTGACCCGCGACGAGTTTGCATCCATCTTTGAGCGGCAGTTCGACAACGCCTACGACAAAAACAACGACGGCGTCGTCACGACCGACGAGATGTAGCCAGTGGGCTTGGCGGCCAATGGATCATCGGCCGGCGCAGGGCTTTATGAAATGAAAACGTACCTGACAGAGATTGCGCCGAAGACGCGGATGTGGAAAATCGGAATGGCCGTGGTCGGGCTGGCCATGTGGACGAATTGTTGCGAGGCATCCGCGGCTCCGCCGGCCATCGATTTCGAAACCTTTTTGGGCCGGCACGACATGCTCTGGGACCGCGTGCCCAACCGCTGGGAAGTGGCGCCATATACCGGCAACGGCAGGGTTGGGTTTCTGCTCTATCAGCTGGAGGATGAAGGGGAAAATACGATGGCGCTGCATATCGGGCGGCATGATTACTATGATCACCGCCTGCCGCATGAGGGCAAGCAAATGCTCTGGATCTACCGCTCCCGTCTTCCGCTGGGTCATTTTAAACTGGAATCGGAAGGGGACATTACGGATGTCGATCTGCGGCTGAATCTGTGGAATGCGGAAGTGACCGGCGAGATTAAAACCACGAAGGGGGCCTACGCCGTACACGGCTTGACCCACGCACAAACGGATGTGATCTATTTCGAGACAACCGCGAAGGAGGGGGAGTCTGTTCGGATTACATGGCATCCGGACGTGCCTTTCGCCCCTGTCCGCAAAACCTTGGATGAGGGCGGGGGACCCAAGGGATCTCCCTATTGGGACGACATGCGCACGGCCCCGTATCCGCTTCCTCCCGAGGCGGTCCTGAGCGAAGAGAACGGAATCCGGTTTTGTCGGCAGGTGCTTTACGAAAATCGCGGTGAAACCACGACGGGGTGGGAAATCGCCGGCGACGAGGCTGGAGCGCAACGACTCACGGCGAGTGTCCATCATAGTTTCCCGGAACACAACAGCCGGGATACGGTGAAGCAGACCCTCTCCTATGCCGAGAAAATGCTGAAAGACGACGAATTCCTATCCCGCCATCGGGCATGGTGGAACGACTATTATCCGCAGAGTTTCCTGACGATCAACGATCCGGAGAAGGAAGCCTTCTACTGGATCCAGATGTACAAGTTTGCGTCGGCCACCCGCGGCAACGGGCCGGTGATGGATCTGATGGGGCCGTGGTATCACAAAACCTTCTGGCCCATGGTCTGGGGCGATCTCAATGTACAGCTGATTTACTGGACCCATCTGACGGCCAATCGGCTGGAGGCGGGGGAGTCGCTGGTGAATAACGTGGATAAATATGCGGCTAACCTGCCGGGCAACGCTCCGAAAAAATGGACGGACAGTGCAACGCTTGGGGCCTGTTTCCCGCAGGATTTCGTGGCGGACTATCCTTTCCCGGACATGCTGGTCTGGTTGCTGCATGACTATTGGCTGCATTGCGAGTTTGCCGGGGATCGTGAACGCATGCGCGACGGCCTTTTCCCCGTATTGCGGCAAGCGGTTAATGCGTATCTGAATTATCTGAAAGACAATCCGGTGGAGGCGGCGGATGGAAAGATCCATGTCAAACAAAGCTGGTCGCCGGAATATCCCGGCGGGCGCGGACAGGACATTAATTTTACGCTGGCGCTGATGCGTTGGAGTTGTCGGATGCTGCTGGAGCTGAACGACGAATTTGAGCTGAACGATCCGCTGGCTGAAGAGTGGCAGAACATCGTCGACCATCTGGTCGAATTCCAGATCGATGAAAATGGGCTGCGCATCGGCAAAGACATTCCGTTCGACAAGCCGCATCGCCACTATTCGCACCTGCTCGCGTTTTACCCGCTGGCGGTGCTGACGCCGGAAACCAAGGAAAATGCCGACCTGTTGCGCTCCTCTCTCGATCATTGGCTCGATGTTTCGATCAACAGCGGGATCAAAGTCGGGGCCATGCCGGTTACCGGCTATACCGCGACCGGTGCCGCTTCCATGTATGCCATGCTGGGCGATGCCGAAAAGGCCTATCACTATCTCGACTTCCTGATTCAGCATAAGAACGTCTCGCCGACCACGATGTATGCCGAAGGCAATCCCGTGATCGAAAGCCCGCTGTCGTTTGCCACCTGCATCCACGACATGCTGCTGCAAAGCTGGGGCGGCAAGATCCGCGTCTTCCGCGGAGCGCCAAAGAAGTGGGCCGATGTCGCCTTCAAGGATTTGCGCACCCAGGGCGCGTTTTTGGTCAGCGCCAAAAAGAAGGGCGGCGTGACGCAGTTTGTGACGGTTGAAAGCCTGGCCGGTGCTCCATGCTTTGTTCAAACCGATATCCCGAATCTGAAGATTTACATCAATGGAAAGCCGGCCGAGAAAAAACAGGTCCGCATTGATGAAGACGGAATGGTTCAGCTTGCGCTCAAGAAAGGCGATACCGTCATCTTCACGCCCGTTGCGCTGGACAAAACCGATCGGTCCATCGCGCCGGTCCCGGTCGGCGAAGCGAACCGCAACCTGTTCGGGCTAAACGAAAAAACCACCCGTCTGCCGGGCCACAAGTTTTACTACAAGCAATAGACTGGAGATCTCCTGTGAAAATAAAACCGGCTGCAATAGCCATGGGGTTGCTGGCCATTGCGAGTGTCGCGAATGCGGCGGGCGCTAAACCCAATATTGTTTTCATTCTTTGCGACGATCTGGGCTATGGCGACGTGCAGTGCCTGAACCCGGAGCATGGAAAAATCAAAACGCCGTCTGTCAATAAACTGGCGAGCGAGGGCATGATCTTCACCGACGCGCATTCCGGCTCTTCTGTTTGTACGCCGACGCGCTACGGGTTGATGACGGGCCGCTATAGTTGGCGCACCAAATTGCAGTCCGGCGTGGTGCAGGGGTTCGCGCCCGACTTGATTGCCGAAGACCGTCCTACGGTGGCGAGCTTCCTGAAGGCGCAGGGCTACCACACCGCGATTATCGGCAAGTGGCACCTTAATTTCGACTATTTGGATCCGACCTCGGGGGTTGCGCTCAAGAAAGCGAATAAGAAGTCGCTCGCGCCCGTCGGCTCAACGATTCCGGATGGACCGGTTGATCGCGGCTTCGATTATTATCACGGGTTCCATCATGCGGGCGATATGAAGGGCGTCATTGAAAACGACAAGGTTATCGCTCACGACGACGAAATCAATATGCTGCCGCGCCTGACGCGCAAAGCGGTTGAATATATTGACGCGCGTGCGGCCGAAAAAGAGACCCCGTTCTTCCTCTACGTGCCGTTCGGTTCGCCGCACACGCCGATTGTTCCGTCGCCGGAGTGGCAGGGCAAAAGCGGGCTCGGTGACTATGCCGATTTCGTGATGCAGACCGATGCCGGCGTCGGGGCGATTATGGCCGCGTTGGAACGGAATGGACTGACTGGAAATACGCTGGTCATCTTCAGCAGCGACAATGGATGCTCGAAGGCAGCAAACATTCCCAATCTAGAAAAGCAGGGACACAAAGTGAGCGCC
>NZ_JBFJYW010000301.1:0-4517 GCF_041622395.1 Pontiella sp.
CCGCCGTCGCCAAGGCCGTCGCCCTCCAGGCGATCGAAGACGGCGTGGCCCGCCACGAAATGACCGGCGACGAAGTCTACGCCCAGGCCAAGCGGGAAATCGACGAAGCCCGCGCCCTCACCCACCACCTCATCGACAACCAATTCATCAAAGAACCCCCCGCCGAAATGCTCGAAGCCGCACTCGAAAAGGCCATCGCGCAGGTGGGGCGCTGACCGCGGCCTGCCACGGGACTTGCCGATCGATCGGCCGTCCGCACGGCCCGACAATGGCTCAAACCCGGTTTGACGTAAGAGCGGGAACAGGATACAACTTCGGGTCATATAGCATCCACCAACAGAAACCGGGAAAACCGGGAAGAACGAGCGTATGAAAACAAAAAAAATATTGGCGGCCATCCTGTGCCTGAACGCATTTTCCGCCGTAGCGGAAACGACGGATGAAATGGAACTCGCGGCCTCGGTCTGGGGCGCATGGATGCGCGGTAGCGTGAATGTGGACGGGCAGCAAGCGAAAGTCGAGCGGTCCGCCATCAACTATATCGACATGGACTACGGATACTCGCTGGAACTCGCGCTGAGAAACAGCAAGCTCGTGTTGCTCGGATATCTCGATTACTTCGACCCCATCTCCTCGGATGTAAGCGTGGGCCTCAAGGAGGGCACGCTGGATTCCTCCGAGCTGAACGGCGGCATTGCGATCGGCTTTCCGATGGGATCGGGCAACTCGACCCTCGATTTCCTGATCGGCCTTCAAATGCTGCGCATGGACAACGATCTGGACCTTAAAGGCGGCTCTTCCTATAGCGAGAGCGCCAATGTTTATGATGCGGTGCTGATGATGCGGTATAAGCAGGAACTGTTCAGCAACCTTTACCTCAACATTCCGCTCTTGATCGGGGGAACCTATCTGAGCGATTCCGAATTCGTCTACGATGCCGGGGTCCAGCTGCTCTACCAGCTTGGAACAACGCTGGATATTCGCGCGGGCTACCGGATTTCCGGATATGACTTCGACGAGGATGAGGACGCCACCGATTTCTACCAACAGGGCTACACGCTCGGCATTGGGCTGACGTTTTAACCGATCCCGCCGTGGCCGGAACCAAATTTAAGCTGGATATGACCATCAAAAAAATGGCATCTAACGGTCGTGCCCTGAATGGCACGGGTTAAGCTGATATTTGAGCTGTGATGGAACGATGAAGAACAAGAACGTAAAAGTTGAAAACCGCGTGCAGGCGGAAGCGTTTGGCCGAATGAACGGCAATGTGCTCGAGCTCATCCCGTTGTATGCAGCCGGGTTCCGGCAAATCATCAGCGAATTTGAGCGCATTCATGGCCGGGTGCCCACCGCCGACGAGCTGCTCTGGCTCGAAAGCGAGCATCTGGGGCGCGACATCACGCAAAACTAACCCGCTTCGCAATGAAAAGGCACGAAGGCGCTGAGCGCTTCGTGCCTTTTTGTACTTCGCGGTTATCAGCTTCGCTACGCGTGCATCTCCTTGAGCAGGCCGGGAACGGCCTGAATGGCCTCGACGACCTTGGTGCCGTCCTTCCCGCCCGCCTGGGCTTTGTCGGGCTTGCCCCCGCCTCCGCCGCCGGCGAGCTTGGCCACCGCGCCGATCAACTTGCCGGCATGGATGCCTTGCGCAACAAGATCGTTGCTGACGGAGCACATGAAGCAGGCCTTGCCGCCCGCATGCGAGCCGAGAATAATGACGCCGCTTTCCAGCTTCTGCCGCAGGCGGTCCATCAGTTCGCGCAGGGCGTCCATCGGCACTTCGCCCGCCGTGGCGGCCAGCAGCGGCATGTTGTCGACCTTGTCGGTGAGCGTGATGTGCTCGACCTTTTCGAGCAGCGCCTCGATCCCGTGCAATGCGGCCTTCATCCGGACTTCCTTGAGTTCCTTTTCGGCCGCTTTGACCGAGTCGGCCATGGCTTTGATCCGCTCGGGCAGATCGGCGGGTTTGACGCTGAGGCTCTGGCTGAGGTTGCTCAGCAGCTGGTGCTCCTCGGCGGCCCATTCGAACGCGGCCATGCCCGTGACGGCCTCGATACGGCGGATGCCCGCCGCCACCGACGATTCGGAAACGATACGGAACTGGCCGATCTGCCCGGTGGTGTCGACGTGCGTGCCGCCGCAAAGCTCCTTGCTGAAGCCTTCGATGGAAACCACGCGAACGGTCTCGCCATATTTGTCGTCGAACACGGCTTGGATATCGTCGGCCTTCTGCACGTCGGCCATCGCCATTTCGCGGGTTTCAACGGCGGTGTTTTTCAAAATCTCTTTGTTCACGACGCGCTCGATTTCGCGGAGCTGTTCGCCGGTGACGGCCTCGAAATGGTTGAAGTCGAAGCGGAGATAGTCGGAGGCCACCATGGAACCGGCCTGCTTGACGGAGGAATCGACCACCTCGCGCAGCGCCTGGTTGAGCATGTGGGTGGCGGTGTGGTTGCGGCGGATTTTGTCCCGGCGCCCGCGGCAGACGGTTGCGGTCACGGTGTCGCCCTTTTTCAGTTCGCCTTCGCTCAACGTGCCCATGTGCAGGATGATGCCTTCGGGCGATTTCTGCGTATCGCGCACGCTAAAATGGACGCCTTCGGCCTTGAGCGTCCCCTTGTCGCCCTGCTGACCGCCGGACTCGCCGTAGAACGGGGTTTCCTTCAGAATGACCGCGCCGGATTCGAGCACCTCGACCACTTCGGTTTCGAGCCGGGTGGTTTCGTAGCCGACAAACGGCGTGGCATCCACGTCGAGCGAGCCGTCTTCGGCCAGCACGACCGACTTCTTGGAGGCGTGGTCGGCGCGGGCGCGCTCGCGCTGCTCGTTCATCAGCTTCTCGAACCCTTCGGTATCGACGGTCAGGCCGCGCTCGCGGGCCATCAGCTCGGTGAGGTCGAACGGGAAGCCGAAGGTGTCGTAGAGTTTGAACGCGTCGGCCCCGGCAATCTGCCCGTCCTGGGTTTCGATGGACCCGAAGACCTCCAGCCCCTTGTCGAGCGTGCGGTTGAAGGATTCCTCCTCGGCCTTGAGCGTCTTGCTGATGCGGCCGTGGTTCTTGGCCAGCTCCGGAAAGGCTTCGCCGAAGGAAGCGACGACGGTGTCGGCCAGCTTGTAGAAGAAGGGTTGGGTGAATCCGAGCGAACGGCCGTAGCGCACGGCGCGGCGCAGGATGCGGCGCAGCACGTAGCCGCGCCCTTCGTTGGAGGGAATGATGCCGTCCGCAATCGAAAACGAGAGGCAGCGGATATGGTCGGCAATCACGCGGAAGGCGACGTCGACGGCTTCCTGCTCGGTTTGCTTGGCCGGATCCTTCGGCAGCGTGCTGGTGTATTGCTTGCCGCTCATTTCGGCGAGCGCCTTGAAGATCGGCGTAAAGACGTCGGTCTCGTAGTTGGAGATGACGCCCGAGAAATCGGTAAAGCCGTTGGTGCACTGGATGATCGAGCAGGCGCGCTCGAAGCCCATGCCCGTATCGACGTGCTGCGCGGGCAGCGGCGTCAGGCTGCCGTCGACGTTCGCATTGAACTGCATGAAGACGAGGTTCCAGATTTCGATGCAGTCGGCGCTGTCGGCATTGACCATCCCGGCCCCGCAGTCGCCGTTGGGCGTCAGATCGACGTGCAGCTCGGAGCACGGGCCGCACGGCCCGGTGTCGCCCATCATCCAGAAGTTGTCCTTGCGGTTGCCCGGCACGACGCGCTCTTCCGGCAGATGCTTCAGCCACATTTCCTTGGCTTCTAGGTCGGCATCCGACTTTTCGTCGCCGCCGAAATAGGTGGCATAGAGGCGCTCTTTCGGGAAGCCCCATACGTCGGTGATCAGCTCCCAGGCCCAGTCGATGGCCTCCTGCTTGAAATAGTCGCCGAACGACCAGTTGCCGAGCATTTCGAAGAAGGTGTGGTGATAGGTGTCGAGCCCGACATCGTCGAGGTCGTTGTGCTTGCCGCCGGCGCGGATGCATTTCTGGGTGTCGGCGGCGCGGCCCGGGGTGTAGGGGCACTGCAGCTGGCCGAGAAAAATCGGCACGAACTGGTTCATGCCGGCATTGGTGAACAGCAGGTTCGGCGCGTCCGGCAGCAAGCTGCCCGATTTGACGATGGCGTGCTGTTTCGATTCAAAAAAATCGAAAAACGATTGGCGGATTTCCTTCGATGTCATTTATATAACCTACTTTCCATGAAAAGAGAGCGGGCTTTATACTGATTGGCTCCCGGATATGCAAGAAATGCAACCAAAGGAAAGCAGCACTCCGCCACAGAATCCGGCGTCGCGGCTCCAATGGAAACGATTCCGGGCTTTCCATTCGCGCGCCGATCGGTATGATGGCACACGTTTTGCGTGAAGTTGACGGGGAAACAAGGGTTTAAGGAGAGACATATGGGCAAAAGAGATATGATTCGCAATGTGGCGCTTGGTGCCGGAATACTTATTCTGCTGAGCGGGTGCGGCGGGTCGGAGAAGGAATCCGGCGAAGCACTCAACGCCAAGGGACAGGCCTACCTCGACTCCGG
>NZ_JBFJYW010000302.1:0-4505 GCF_041622395.1 Pontiella sp.
CGTTGCGTTCCTCAACGGATTTCGAGCGCCAGCCGTCGGGATCGGCCGCCGCCGTGGCGATCGCGCGTTCGGCGTCCTCGACCGAGGCCATGGCGAAGTCGTAGATGTGGATCTTGTCCTGCTCGCGGTTGGGATCGAATCCGCCCCGGGTCTTGAGCCCGTCGAACCGCTCTTCGCCGTCGATCACCACGGGCACCTTCAGCGCGCCGTCTTTGGCGATGTTCATCCACTTGTCGCGGATGGCTTGGGCCCAGGCGCGGTTGCCGGGCCGGCTCCAGTCGGTGTCGGGTTCGTTGGTGAACGCGCCTTCGTGGAAGGTGCCCATCGTTTCCGGGAAGCTTTCGGTGGAGCGGTCCTGCACGCGGTTGGGCTTGCTGCGCGCCTCGTCGATCGACGCCACGGAATCGAGATATTGCCGGCGGAGGAATTCCCATTTGTCGGAGTCGGGCGTGAGGTCGCAGGCGTAGCGCAGGAAGTTTTCTTCGGAGGTGTTTTCGTCCAGGCGGCGGATGAGGTACGCGATGGCGTTGATGAACTGGTCCTTTGCCGCGACCGGGGCGTAGAGCAGCACGTTGTCGGAGGTCTGCTGGATGGTGCGGCGAACGTGGTCGCCCATGCCTTCGAGCAGTTCGTAGGTGAGGTGCCGGGTCACGCCGTAATGCTTGGCGACGGTGCTGGCGAAGGCCTGCTCGAACAGGTTGTGCGACGCAATGCCGAGGGTGACGGCGGCCATGTTTTCGGGCTGCATGCCGAAGAGCACCATCCGTTTGTAGTTGGCGTCCACTTCGCGCTTGTTGTCGTACGGGGCCAGCGGCCAGTTCATCAGCGACGATTCGACCAACTCCATCTCCATGTTGGCGCCCTTCACGATGCGGATGTTCATGGGGGCGCCGCCGGCGGCGACGCGCGCCTTGGCCCATTCGGTGAGCTCCTTCATCTTGTTGTAGGAGTCGGGGATGTAGGCCTGCAGCACGATGCCGGCTTCGAGCGATTTGAATTCGTCGAGATCCAGCGCCTTTTTAAAGGCGGCAACGGTGAGGTCGAGGTCGCGGTATTCCTCCATGTCGAGATTCACGAACTTCGGTTTGGTGGTGCCGTCGGCCTTGGTGAAGGTGTTGTCGCGCGCGGCGCGGTAGACCAGGGTCAAGCGACGCACCAGCTCTTCCACGGTCTGGTCGAAGGCGATCGATTGGATCTGGGAAAAGATGGTGGAGATCTTGATGGAAATCTGTTCAATGGCCGGGTTTTCGAGATCGGCCAGATAGCCTTTGAGGCGGTGGCCGGCTTCCTCTTCGCCGAGCACGGCCTCGCCGATGTGGTTGATGTTCATCCGGACGCCTTCGGCCTTGCGCTTGGCCAGATGCTCGTGGAAGGGCTTCTCTTCGCCGGGGACCACGGTGCGCTGGCTGTCTTTGCGGATCCGCCCGACGAGCAACGGGACGGAGATGGAATGGAAGTGGCGACCGATGTGCATGAACAGGTGGAACAGCCCCTGCTCGGGCTTGGTCATGAAATTGGGAACGCCATACTCATGCAGCAGCGCGTTCACCTGGTCGGCCACCCGTTTCGTGTCCATCGTGCGGAAGCTTTGGTCGAACATCATGGTCAGCAAAACCTTGTCGGTCGGATGGGTGAGCAGGCGCGCGATGCGCTGTTGCACCTTCTTCTCGAACGGGGTCTGCAACTTGTTGGCTTCTTGTTGCCATTTCTTCGCCAGTTCGGCGGCGTCCGCCGAGATTTTTTCAATATCGATTGTTTCCATGTCCAATTCTCCGATGTTCAAACAATATCAGTCGCCGAGGCGGCGGAGGTGCGCTTGCATCGCCGCGTAGGCCTCGTCTTCGTTGCCCGATTCCACGGCATCGACAATGGCTTTTAAATCGCCGTAATGCTCGCGGAGGACGGACTCCTCGTGTTCAAGAAATTCCGCATAGTAGCGGTTGATGTTTTCGTGGATGCCGGTCTGGATGTATTCATAGACCGCGTTGCCGGTGATCCGCGAAAGGGTCATGTGCAGCTTGGCGTCGGCGGCCACATAGGCCTCCCAGCCCGCGTGCTGGTCGAGCGCATCCATGCCTTCCTGCAGGATGGCCCGCAGCTCTTCGATGTTTTCCGGGGTCGCCCGTTTCGCCGCGAGCCGGGCAATGTTGGTTTCGATGACCGTCCGGAACTCCTGGAGGTGTGCCAGCGGGATGTCCAGGCTGCGGATCATCAGCGAAAGACCGTCCGCGACGATCTCCGGCGTCACGGCTTGGACAACCGCGCCGCCGCCGACGCCGAGTTGGATTTCGATCAATCCCTTCTGTTCCAGCACGCGCAAGGCTTCGCGCAAGGTGCCGCGGCTGACGGAAAACATCTCCTTCAGCTCCCGTTCCGGCGGCAGCTTTTCGCCGGGCGCGATCTGCCCGCGCAAAATCGCATCCTGGATCTGATCCACGATGTCCTGAAAAATGCGGTTGGGTTTCACGGCGGTAAACATGGCGTTTCCCTTCACGGTTCGAATGGTTGAACCATTAGACTTATGCGACGCCGCGCCGCTTGTCAACCGGCGATTTGCGTGAGGTTCAATATTGGGTCGCTCTTGGCCCTAAAGTACAAATATGTTCCACGCGGTTGCGGGGCGGGCCGCCGCCGCAGGGCTTTCCTCCGCCGGGGTAAACGGTTGGGTTGCGGATGGTTCCCACATTGACACTTTGCCGCTTAAACATTAGGTTTCACGGCGTTTCCAAATTAACAATAGGATGATCGCATTATGAGTACATTGGATTTTTTTAAGGCTTACCATGCGCACGTCGAAGAGCGCTCCAAGGAAGGCGTTCCGCCTTTGGCACTGGACAAGGACCAAACCGCCCAAGTGATCGAGTTGCTGAAGAATCCCCCGAGCGGGAAAGAAGACGAGCTGATCGAACTGATAACCGAGCGCGTCAACCCGGGCGTTGATCCGGCGGCGCAACTCAAGGCCGAGTTCCTCTTCAAGGTGGCGCACGGCGAAGAATCGTCCCCGTTGATTTCGCCGGAACGCGCGGTCGAGCTGCTCGGCACCATGGTCGGCGGCTACAACCTCGACGGATTGATCCGCCTGGTCGACGAACAGGGCCCGCTGGCGGACACCGCCGCGACGGCGCTGAAAAAGATGGTGCTCTCCGTTAACCGCTTCGAAGACGTCCAGGCGCTGGCCGACGGCGGCAATGAAGTGGCCAAGGAAATCGTTGCCTCGTGGGCAAACGGCGAATGGTTTACTTCGCTGCCCGCCATCGCGGACGAAATCCAGACCGTCGTCTACAAGGTGGACGGCGAAATCAACACCGACGACTTTTCGCCCGCATCGTTCGCGTTCACCCGCGCCGATATTCCGCTGCACGCCAACTGCATGGGCGGCACCTTGTTCCCGGACGGCCCGCAGGAAATCGCCGGGCTCAAGGAATCGACCGGCCTGCCCGTCACCTTCGTCGGCGACGTGGTCGGTACCGGCTCCTCCCGCAAGTCGGCCATCAACTCGCTGCTTTGGCATATCGGCAACGACATCCCCTGCATCCCGAACAAACGCCGCGGCGGCATCGTGATCGGCAACACCATTGCGCCGATCTTCTTCAATACCGCCGAGGATTCGGGATCCTTCCCGATCCAGACCGATGTGACGAAGCTCGCCACGGGCACCGTCATCAAGGTCTATCCGGCCAAGGGGCGGATCACGGATGCGGACGGCAACGAGCTGGCCGCCTTCCCGGTCAAGCCCGATACGATTCTCGACGAGTACCGCGCGGGCGGGCGCGTCCCGCTGATCATCGGCAAGCAACTCACCGAAAAGGCGCGCGCCGGCCTCGGCATGGGCCCGATCGAAGAGTCCGGCATCTTCGTGGTTCCGAACAATCCGAAACCGAAGGATGGGCAGGGCTACACGCTGGCGCAGAAGATGGTCGGCAAGGCCTGCGGCGTCGCCGGCATTCTGCCGGGCACTTCCTGCCTGCCGAAGATGACCACCGTCGGTTCGCAGGATACCACCGGACCGATGACCCGCGGCGAAATCACCGAGTTGGCCTGCTTGAAATTCAACGCCGATCTGGTGATGCAGTCGTTCTGCCACACGGCGGCCTATCCCAAGCCCGCCGATGTCATCACCCACGCCACGCTGCCGGACTACATCATGAACCGCAAAGGCGTTTCGCTGCGCCCCGGCGACGGCGTGATCCACTCCTGGCTCAACCGTCTGCTGATTCCCGACTCCGTCGGTACGGGCGGCGACTCGCACACCCGATTCCCGATGGGCATCTCCTTCCCGGCGGGCTCCGGCCTGGTGGCCTTCGCCGCCGCGCTCGGCGTTATGCCGCTCGACATGCCGGAATCCGTGCTGGTTCGCTTCAAGGGCGAGCTGCAGCCGGGCGTCACCCTGCGCGACATCGTCAACGCCATTCCGTACCAAGCCATCCAGGAAGGGCTGCTGACCGTCGAAAAGAAAAACAAGAAAAACGTTTTCGCCGGCCGCATCCTCGAGATGGAAGGCCTTC
>NZ_JBFJYW010000303.1:0-4492 GCF_041622395.1 Pontiella sp.
AGATCGTTGCGGTCGGCGTCGGCCGTGATGAAGGTGCGCAACTTGGCATCTTTCGTCATCAGTTTTTCCACGCGCGGCTGGAACGAGAGGAGCTCGTCGATGCGTTCGGCGGTGAGCCGGTGTTCCTTGAGCAGGTGGTATTTCATCCGCTCGCCGACCACATCCTTGACGCCCTCGATCAGGCCGTAGAAGGCGGTCTCGGCGGTGTTGGGGATGTAGGAGAAGACGGTGTTGTCGAGGTCGTAATCGACGGCGTCCAGCACCCGGCGGACCAGCGAGCGGCCCAGCTTCTTGCGTTCCCGGTAGATATCGGCATCGGTGCCGCGCGAAAAATAGATGCGTTCGAACGAGCAGGGCGTTTTTTCCATCGGCTCGTTCACCTTTTCCATCAGCACTTCGCCGGTGCGCTTGACGACCAAGGCGTGGCCGGGTTCGATCTCCTTCACCTGGCCGATGGGCACGTTGAGCGCGGTCTGGATCTGGGGGCGCTCGGAGGCGATCACGACGATTTCGTCGTCCTGATAGTAGAAGCCGGGGCGGATGCCGCCGGGATCGCGCAGGGCGAACAAATCGCCGTGGCCGATCATGCCGCACATCACATAGCCGCCGTCGAACGAGCGGGTCGCCTTCTTGAGGATCCGGGTCACGTCGAGCTCCTGGACGATCTTCTCGGTAATCTCGATGCGGCTGAGGCCTTCCTTGCGGTATTTGCGGAAGAGGAAATCGTTGGCTTCGTCGAGGAAGTGGCCGATTTTTTCGAGCACCATGACGGTGTCGGCCTTGTTGCGCGGATGCTGGCCGAGCTCGACGAGCATATCGAACAGCTCGTTGTTGTTGGTAAGGTTGAAGTTGCCCGCCACGACGAGGTTGCGGGTCATCCAGTTGTTCTGGCGCAGGAACGGGTGGCAGAAGGATTCGCCCTGGGCGCCGTGGGTTCCGTAGCGCAGGTGGCCGAGCAGCAGCTCGCCGGCGAAGAGGACGTTTTGCTTCACCCACTCGCCGTCGTCCATCTTTTCGGGATGGCTTTCGCGGGCATCGGCGAAGGCTTTGACCATGCGGTTGCGCACGGCCATGATCGGATTTTTGTCGGCGGAGCGGGTCCGGAAGATGTAGGGCTCGCCCGGCGGCATGTCGAGTTTGATGGCGCAGGCCCCGGCGCCATCCTGGCCGCGGTTGTGCTGTTTTTCCATCAGGAGCGTCAGTTTGTTGACGGCATACATGGGGGTGCCGTATTTCTCGATATAGAAATCGAGGGGTTTCAGAAGTCTGACAGCGGCAATACCGCACTCATGGCCGATCCAATCGCTCATAACATACCTTCCTCGGGTTATGTTTAGGGGGTGTGACTAGGAAAGGCCGCAACTTGCCTTAGAACCCGGATGCGGTCAAGCCTCTCTGCTAGTATTTCCTGCCAAGAAGCCGTCTCGACGGAATACCCATGGAAAAACGCAACGGCGGCCGGGCGGACGGTTCCGGGTTCGGAACCTCCGCACGCCCGTCTTCCCCCCACCCAACCATCCCCCCGCCGCCCATGCGTTCATGTTGCCGCCCGCCGATCCGTCCGCCATATTTCAGGCGATTTTATGAACGTTTCGGCGGTCGCGACGTCAGAACGGGTAAACTTCGAAAGGAAGCACAAGTCATGATCCTAACGTCTTTAGATCCCTTATACTGGTTGTTCATCATTCCCGGCCTCATCCTGGCCGGCATCGCTTCGGCGAAAACCAAGGGCACCTTCAACAAATACGGCAAAGTGGCCTCCCGCAGCCGCCTCAGCGGCGCGCAGGCCGCGAGACGGATGCTCGACCGCAACGGACTGCACGAGGTCGAGGTACGGCGCGTGCGCGGGTTCCTGTCCGACCACTACAATCCGGCCAACCGAACGCTCAACCTTTCGCCGGACGTCTACGACTCGCCGTCGCTCTCCGCCATCGGGGTCGCCTGCCACGAAGCCGGCCACGCCCTGCAGCATGCCCACGGCTATGTCCCGCTCCAGCTCCGCAGCGCCTTGGTGCCGGTCACCCAATTCAGTTCGTGGGGCTCCTATGTGTTCATCTTCCTCGGGATCTTCATGAACAGCATGGGGCTGATCAAATTCGGCGTCGGCCTGTTCAGCGTCGGCCTGCTGTTTGCGCTGGTCACGCTGCCGGTCGAGTGGGATGCCACCGTGCGCGCCAAGCGGCAGATGGTGTCGGATGGAATCGTTCTTCCCAACGAGGCGCAGGATGCGGGCAAAGTGCTGGATGCGGCGTTCCTGACCTATGTCGCGGCTGCCGTCACCGCCCTGCTCACCCTGCTCTACTACCTGATGCGCCTCGGCCTGCTCGGCGGCCGCGACGAGTAGCCGCTTTGATCGGTTTCGTATTGCGAACGACCCATCGCGCTTCGCCCCGCGCTGCAAACCCCGGGCCGATCCATTCGGTTCCCGGCTTACTTGCGAATACCGCCGGAGTTCACCATCGCATCGAGTTTGCGCTCCATCTCTTCAGCGATCTCGGGATGATTCTCGATGACATTCCTGGATTCGGCGGGGTCGTCATGGAGGTTGTATAGCGCACGCTGAATCGGCGGCCGCCCCACCGGCCACCCGGGCTGGACAGGGCGGGTGTATTTCCACTCGTTCCGACGGAGGGCCAGACCGAACGACTCCTCGATCATCCACTCCTGCCCTTGCGGGTCGCGACCGAGGAAGGCCGGCAGCGAGTTCCGGCTATCCACCGCGGAACCTTCCGGCAATTCAACGCCCAGGAGTTCGGCGAACGAGGCCATCAGATCGATCTGGTTGACCAGCGCGCCGGAGGTGCCCGGCTGGATCCGCGCCGGCCAGCGGATGATGAACGGCACGCGGGTACCGCCCTCGAAAATCTGGTATTTCCCGCCACGCCATATGCCGGAACCGTCATGGCCACGATCCTCTTCTTCCATCGAGCAAAGCACGGTGGTTCCGTCATCGTAGCCGTCGTCATAAACGGGACCATTATCCGACGAGAGAATGACAATCGTATTTTCGGTCAGGCCGGACTCCTCCAAAGCATCCAAAATCTCGCCGGCGGCCCAGTCGAAGGCCACCATGGCATCGCCGCGATAGCCCAGCTTCGTCCGGCCCTTGAAACGCGGGTGCGGAGCACGGGGGACATGGATGTCCTGCGAGGCAAAATAGAGCATGAACGGCTCGTTCTTGTGCGCAGCGATATATGCGCGGGCCTTGGCAACGAAGTCGTCCGCAATCTGTTCCTCCTCCCAGAGCGCGGACTTACCTCCCGACTGGTAGCCGATGCGGCCAATGCCGTTGATCACGCTGTTGTTGTGTCCGTGAGTGCTTGGGTAATAGGTCATCGCGTCGCGATTGGTTTTGCCGTCGGGATACTGCGTGCTTCCGGGCTTGCGCACCTCTTTGAGGGAATTGCCCACATACAGCGGGTCGTACGGGTCGAGATTTACGACGCGATGGTTTTCAACATAAACGCAGGGAACGCGGTCGTTCGTCGACGGCAACAGGAAGGAATAGTCGAAGCCGACCTCCAATGGCCCGGGCTTCACATCGCCGTTCCAGTCAACCGGCGTTTTGCCGTCACCAATGCCCAGATGCCACTTGCCGACAATGCCGGTGTGGTACCCCGCTTTCCTGAACAGCGTCGGCAGGGTCATCTTATCGGTCGGGATGATCAGCGGCGCATCCGGCGGGAGCACGCGCGCGCTGTGGCGGAACCCGTGGATGCCGGTCAGCAGCGAGAACCGCGACGGCGTGCAGGTGGCCGCCGCGCAATGGCCATCGGTAAACCGCAACCCCTCTTTCGCCAAACGGTCGATATTCGGCGTCGGAATCATTTTGGAACCGTACACCCCAACATCCCCGAACCCGACATCGTCGCCATAGATGATGACCACATTGGGTTTTTCATGGATCGATTTAGAAGCCCCGCCGAACGCGGCGATGCCAGCGCCCATTCCGAGCAAGCATACAAAACGGCAACGGTTCATATTCTCCCCCTATTGATTCTTTTGCGACGGCGACGGAATCTTCGGCAACGACGACTCGGCGGGCCGGGCCAAAGCCTGGACATCGGCCGGGCCGAAGGCCGCGCGGCCGGCCAAAGCCGCGTCAACGTCGCCGGCCACCGGAATCAGCCGGTAGGCATACGCATATTGTTTTTTGTTGAGCCGATGCTTTTCGAGCGCCTTCTGCCCCCAGGAGTTAATCCCGCCCACCCCGTTCTGCGCCGCATCGATGTTCAGGAAGATGTCGTCCGACCGCTCCATTTGGAAACTGTAGTCGGACTCGCGCATGGTCGGCGTGCCGTAGTGCCGGGCTTCAATGCCCAACGGCGCGCCCTCGGCGGCAACCAGCAGCCCGGTTCCGTCATCGCCGGAGAACGACACCCAGCGCACATCGGTCTTGTTGCCGTTGATCTGCGGTCGGGAATAGTCCGTCCACTCTCCATCGACGGTGCCGCCATGAATTCCAATCGGCTCGAAATTGCGGTCGATGTAG
>NZ_JBFJYW010000304.1:0-4486 GCF_041622395.1 Pontiella sp.
GCTACTCCGTCCGGCGTCGCGCCCCTCACGCGGCGCGTGGGTTGAAACTCCGAATCGGAATGCGGAGCTACTCCGTCCGGCGTCGCGCCCCTCACGCGGCGCGTGGATTGGAACTCCGGGGTTACTCCGCATCGGAATACGGAGCTATGTCGCACCCACAGGGGGGGGGGCGCGGTGAAAGCTCCATTTCGCCCGGTGGGGAATCGGGTCTACAGGGTTGCGACCGAGCGACGGGGTGCATTTGGTTGGCGGGGTGATTGCACCGGGGGGCGATCCGTGGGAGGATGTTTTCGTTTATAAGTGAAAGGAATGGGCTATGGGCAAGGATGTAATCAAGGCGTGGGGTTTTCCCGTCGACCGGGTGTTTTTGGCGGCGGGGCCGTGTAGCGCGGAGAGTGAGTTGCAGGTGTTGGAAACGGCGCGGGCGTTGGCGGGGAAGGGCGTGGGCTTTTTTCGTGCGGGCATCTGGAAGCCGCGGACGCGACCGGGCAGTTTCGAGGGGGTGGGCCTGAAGGGGTTGGGCTGGATGGACCGCGCGCGTAGCGAGACGGGGCTGAAGATCGGGACGGAGGTTGCGGATCCCTCGCATGTGGAGGCGTGTCTGGAGTATGGCCTGGATGTGCTGTGGGTCGGTGCGCGGACGACGACGAATCCGTTTTCGGTGCAGGCGATCGCGGATGCTTTGCGCGGGACGGATGTTCCGGTGTTTGTGAAGAATCCGATGAGCGCGGACATCGGGCTTTGGATCGGGGCGATCGAGCGGCTGGCGAATGCGGGGGTTACGAAGCTGGGTGCGATCCACCGCGGGGTGAGTTCGTCGCTGGAGATGCGTTACCGCAATGCGCCCGCGTGGAAGATGCCGATCGAGCTGATGCGCCGGATGCCGGAGGTGCCGATTATTTGCGACCCGAGCCATATCTGCGGCAAGGCGGATCTGGTTCCGACGATTGCGCAGGAGGCGATGGACCTGTTGTTCGATGGGCTGATGGTGGAAGTCCATCCGAATCCGCCGGCGGCGCTTTCGGATGCGTCGCAACAGCTGACGCCGGAGCGTTTCTTTTCGATGGTCGGCCAACTGCAGTTGCCGCACGAGCAGAGCGACAGCGCGGTGTTCATGAACCGCATGAGCGCGTTGCGCGAGGCGGTGGACGAGCTGGACAGCAAGATGCTGGAGCTGTTGGGAAGCCGCATGGAGATTGTGGAGGAGATGGGGCGCTTGAAAACGCAGCAGAATGTTTCAACGCTGCAGCCGCATCGCTGGCAGGCGATTTTGGAAGACCGCGTTCGCAAGGGGTTGGCGCTGGAACTTTCCGAGGATTTCGTGCTGCAGGTGATGCAGTCGATCCACGAGGAGGCGATCCGCCGGCAGGAGGCCGATCGCGTGGACGGGGCGGGATAGGCCCTATTCGCGCTTGTTGCGGTATTCGATATATTCGTTTTCTTCGATGAAGCCGTCGTTGTTGGCGTCGATCTGCTTGAAGTTCTTGCTCATGTACCCGATGACTTCGTCGCTGGAAAACTTGCCGTTGCGGTCGAGGTCGTAGCTGTTCAGCAGGTTTGCGAAGCCGCTCCCCGAGCGCGCGGTGCTTTGGGCGGCGGCCCCTTTCCTGGGCAAGGCGGTTTGCCGGCCGATCACCTCGCCGCCGAAGCGGTCGGCCTGCAAATAGATGTGGTATTGCTGGACCATGTCGATGTTGCGGCGGGAGTTGCCGTCGTGCACGGAATAGACGACTTGCAGGGGGATGGGTTTCGATCGGTCGAGCTTCCGGGCTTCGAGGATGAATTCGCGCGGCTCGGTGTCGGTGGCCTGCTGGGTGATGCGCGGGGCGGTGTTCATGGAGGGGGCGATCACGCCGGCGGGGGTCTTGAGGGCATACTTGAGCGGGTCGCCCAGATTGTTCCAGCTCACCTGGTAGAGCGGGTCGATGTGGAACCCGAGGTAGATGTTCCCGTTTCCGCTTTCGCGCAGCGCTTTGTCGCCCTCGATGCGCAGCTTCACGTAGTGGGGGGCGTTGGGGTCGAGCGGCGTGATTTCCAGCGGGAGGAATTGGGCGGCGAGGGAGATTTCGGGCCGCTCGACGAACTGGGCTTCCGGCAGATCGATCGGCTTGAGGGTTGTTTCGGGCAGCGTGTTCGGATCGGTCGGGGTGTCGAGCGTTCCGGCCACGTTCGCGAGCGCGCGGCGGAGCCCGTCGGCATCGGAGATGGAACCTTCGTAGATTGGTTCGCCTTTGCCGGAAAAGACGAAGAGGTTGTTGATTCCGCGGGGGTCGAGGGCCTCGGCCGCCTGGTTATCCATCGTATCGTAGAGCCACGGCACCTTGGTGAAGAGGGTTGAATCGGCAATCTTGATGTGGCGGGCCCGCTCCTGCCGGTTGAAGGGTTGGATGTAGCCGTTGTTTTCGGGGTGGCGCAGGAAGCGGTAGAGATAGTGGAAGCCGACGCCCTTGGGGGCATAGTCGATGGCGGCGGCTTCGATGTTGCGGTAGAATTCGGTAAAGCGGGGGTCGGTCAGGTCGCCGAGCGCCAGCACGGTGTAGTCCGCCGTGGCGACGATGCCGCGGAGCTTGACCTTGATGTCCTGGGCGTTGTGGACGAAGACGTCGGCGAGCGGGCTCTTGGGTTCGGGCTTGGGGACGTAGACGGGCACTTTTTCGGGTTCGGGCTTGGGCTTGGCTACGATGGGGGCGGGCTGTTGCGCTGGTTCCGTCGTTGCGGCAACGGAGGGCGCGTCGTACCGGCCAATCTCGCCGCGGCCCGTTGCTCCTTTGTTGTTGGCGTATTTCGGGTTGGTGACCTCCACCGAAGCGCCGCTCTCGAGCGCGATGGCCCCCGAGCCGTTGTTGCTGAGGTTTTTCGTGAACACGCAGTCGGCCACGACCGGGGAAATGCTGCCGCGGAAGGCGAGCGCGCCGCCATTTTGTTTCGCCGTGTTGCCGTTGAAGATGGATTGGTGAATTTCCAGCCGGATGCCCGCCTTGCGGTCGGAGACCGCCACGATGGCGCCGCCGATGGCGTCGGTGGTGTTGAAGAGGAAGTTCGAATCCTTGATCAGGGCCATGGTATCGGTCCCGAGGGCGATGGCGCCTCCGGCGGTGGGGGCATAGTTCGCGGAGAAGATCGAGTCGACCACGTAGATCTTCGAGGTGCGCAGGGCCGCGATAGCCCCGCCCGTTTCGGCGGAATTGGAGTAGAAGGTGCAGTTGGTGGCGGTGAGGTTGCTGCTCTTGGCATGGATGGCGCCGCCGCTTTCCGCCCCGTTTCGCTCGAAGGTGCAATTGGCGACGGTCACGTTGCGCGACTCCTCGGGAAGCAGCAGGCCGCCGCCGAAACGCTCTTCGCCGGCGGCGTTGGCGTTGCCATGCGAGATGGTGAAGCCGTCGATCCGGATGTCGGAGGCGCCCGTCAGCACGTGGTAGGCGTTGTCGGTCGGGATGGCCGCGCGCCCGAGGTCTCCGCTGAGGATGGTCCGGTTGGCCTTGGGGTTGCGCTGGTCGAGCGCGGTTTCCGTGCCGCGGAAGCCGCCATAGAGGGAAACGCCCTTCTTCATCAAAATGGTGGCGTTGCGGCTGTCGCCCGCGGGTTTGTGGACCCCTTTCTTCACCCAGACGTCGCCGCCGCCGGCCGCGGCCGCGGCATCGATGGCGCCTTGCAGGGTGGGGAATGCGCTGAACCACGAATCGCCCGTCGGGGCATCCCCAAGGTAGTCGCGGTCGACATAAAAGACCCCGGCTCCAAACGAAAACGATGCCAGCATCAGCAACGCCGCGGCCAGACTATGTTTTAAATTCAGCGACATGCCTCAAACATGTATCACGGCGCAATCATCGGCCTCAAACCAAAAGCTCGGCCACTTGCCCCGCCGAGGCGGGCCGGGGAATGGCGCTAGCCGGCCTTGGATTCCAGCGCCGTGATCTGGTCGCGCAGGGTGGCGGCGCGCTCGAACTCGAGCGCTTCGGCGGCCTCGAGCATTTCCTGCTGCAGCTGGTGGATCGTTTCGCTGAGGCTGTATTCGACGCCGTCCTCGGCCACGGCGAGTTCGACCGTCTCCTCGGCGGTTTCGTAGATCGTCTTGAGGCTGTCGGCGATCTCCTTTTTGATCGCCTGCGGCACAATGCCGTGCTCTTCGTTGTAGGCGCGTTGCTTTTGGCGGCGGTGGTCGCACTTGTCGAGCATGCGCTGCATCGAGTCGGTAATCTTTTCGGCATACATGATGACGAGCCCGTCGATGTGGCGCGCGGCGCGCCCGGCGGTCTGCACCAGCGCGGTTTCGGAACGCAGGAAGCCCTCCTTGTCGGCGTCGAGAATCGCGACGAGCGACACCTCGGGCAGGTCGAGCCCTTCGCGCAGCAGGTTGATGCCGATCAGGCAGTCGACCGTTCCGCTGCGCAGCTCGCGCAGAATGTCGACGCGCTCGAGCGCATCGATGTCGGAGTGCAGATATTGGACCTTTAGCCCGGTTTTTTCGAGGTATTCGGCCAAATCC
>NZ_JBFJYW010000305.1:0-4443 GCF_041622395.1 Pontiella sp.
AATGATTTTACCTGCCACACCCAAGTCGGTGCCGAATGGGCAACGTTTTCCCAGGCGGCCAATTTTAACGGCGTGGCCGAGGGGGGGACCTTCTCCTACGCGATTATTGACGACCCGACCCAGATTCCCGGTGCGGATGTCGCGGACTGGGGCATCCGCTCTGCAGTGGCTTCCGCGAATACGCCGGCCGGCGCCGGAAGCTGGTGCAAAATCCTGAAGTTCGATATCGATGCAACCACGCCGAGCGAATTCCGCATCGGTATCATGGCGGGCAACGCAAACAACGTAAATTGGAACCCGTCGGGGCTGCGCGTTTCGGTCGACGGCGGTACCCCCGCCGCCGTGACCAATCTGGTGGACACGATCGGTCAGGCGAATATGGTCTTTTTCGACGTAGATCTCAACGGCGCAACCAGCGGAACCTTTACCATCGAGGCCCAGCGGCGCGCGGCCACGCAAGGGGCTTCGCTCGCCGGCGTGACGTTTGATGCCACCTCCGCGGTCACATTCCCCGACGGCGCGCTTGCGTTGGACCAGAAGACGCTTTCGCTCACGCTGGTTGCTCCCGACACCAGCATCAACGGCACGATCAACGCCCTCTATCTCGCGGGCGCCGGCGCGACCGATGTTGAAATCGTTTCCGCGGAGGCGGATACCGGATTCAGTGCGTCCTATGTCGGCAGCACGCTGGGTACGGCCAACACCAACGAAGCCATTACCGTTTCCTTCGACAACGCGACCGTGGGTCTTGCAAACGGCGAGTCCACCAATTCCACGCTGGTTGTTACCTGGACCGAGGTGGGATCCGGCGTAACCAACACCTCCGAAGCGGCGCTGGACGTAACCTATGTCAATGTCCCCAGCAGCCTTGCGCTGGCACCGACTTCGCTTTCGCTGGTTCTGAATGCCGGCGACGCAGGCACCAACGGTACGATCGCCGCCTCGCTTGTGGCGGGAACGCTTTCGACCGATGTCGAAGTGGTTTCCGTATCGGCCGGTTCCGGTTTCAGCGCCGCGCCGACAAGCTTTACCCTGGATACGGGTACCCCGGCAGCGGACATCACGGTCACCTTTACCGACCCCGGCGGCCTGGCACACGACGATGTCGTGAGTTCCTCGCTGGTTGTTGTCTGGACCGAAGCCGGTTCCGGCGTAACCAATACCGCCAATGCGGCGTTGGATGTCACCTACAATGATCCGCCCGATCTGACTGAAGTGTGGACCATCGGCATCGACTTCGGCGCGGTCGTTGCCGGCAACAACTGGAATCACATCAGTGTTGGCGGTAATGCGACTACACTGGGGCTGGATTCCGACGAGCAGGAAGTCAACCCTGACTCGGTCGGTATTGCGGATCTCGGCCGACTGTCGGATGGTACCGCAACGGGCGTTGGCTTTACGCTGGTTAATTCCACGGGCCAAATTGCATGGGATTTTGCCGGCGGTACCGATGGTGACGGCGGTCTAATCGAAGCCGCCGGGGCGGATGTGTATGGGGATGGCCTCATCTCCAACGATCAAGCTTCCCGCGTTACTGTATCAGGAGTGGATTTCTTCCTGATCACCTTCACCGGTTTGGACGACAACCTTACGTATGGCTTTGTGTCCGGCTGGGATCATGATAACGCAAATTTCGACACGCGTTGGAATGTCTACTCCGATAACGGGTTCACGAATGTTACCGATACTTTCCTGACGGATGTTACGGGCGGTGACAATGAGGGCTATGGTTCGTTCTCGGGCCTTACCTCCAGCGGCGGAGAGCTCTATCTGGGCCTAACTGGCGATGGTGGCGCCGCTCAGATTGTGCTGGCTGCCCTGACCCTGACCGCCTATCAAGAACCGGTGACCGCGATTGGCGCCATGGGCGTCGGCGTGATTTCGGGCGGAACCCAGGTGGTGCTGAGCTGGCAGGGCCAAGCCGGCGCATCCTATGGCGTGGAAGCTACGGATAATCTCGTGACCGGAACCTGGACCGGCATCAATACCGGTATCGCCGGGCTCGACGGCATGCTTTCCGTTACCAACGACATTACGGCGGACCAGCAGTTCTTCCGCTCCTATGTCGAGGAATAGACCTTTCATTCTGAACAAAAACCCGGGGAAGCCCATGGGGGCTTCCCCAAACAAAAAAGGAAAATACATGAAGAAAACAATAGGATTACTGGCGGGGCTGGGCCTCGCGTGCGCGGTCCAGGCCGACATTGCCGTAGGAGACGTTATTGGGATTGACTTCGGCGCGGTCGTTGCCGGCAACAACTGGAATCACATCAGTGTTGGCGGTGATTCTACGACACTGGGGTTGGATTCCGACGAGCAGGCGGTCAACCCTGACTCGGTCGGCATTGCGGATCTCGGCCGACTGTCGGATGGTACCGCGACCGGCGTTGGCTTTACGCTGCTTAATTCCACGGGCCAAATTGCATGGGATTTTTCCGGCGGTACCGATGGTGACGGCGGTCTAATCGAAGCTGCCGGGACGGATGTGTATGGGGATGGCCTCATCTCCAACGATCAGTCTGCCCGACCGACGGTGTCTAATGTGGATTTCTTTCTGATCACCTTCACCGGTTTGGACGACAACCTTACGTATAACTTTGTGTCCGGCTGGGATCATGATAACGGTAATTTCGACACGCGTTGGAATGTCTACTCGGATAACGCTTTCTCTACTGTTACCGATACTTTCCTGACGGATGCTACGGGCGGTGACAATGCGGGCTATGGTTCGTTCACGGGCCTTACCTCAAGCGGTGGCGAGCTCTATCTGGGCTTAACTGGCGATGGTGGTGCCGCTCAGATTGTGTTGTCGGCGCTGACGCTGGAAGCGATTCCGGAACCGGCGACGCTGGGGCTGGTTGCGGTGTTCGGTGGCGCGGTTCTGGTTATCCGCCGCCGGTTTATGCTGTAAGCGTTCGTTTTTCGAATGGGAAAGCCGCCCGTTTGTTCCGGGCGGCTTTTTTTGGTTCTTGGCCGAATTCCAAGGAGCGGAAATGTAGCTCGCAAATCCGTTGCGGGTTTTCCGTTGGCGGAGATGGCCGAACGGTCGGAAACGCGGATCGGATATCCGCGCCACGTAGCTCGCAAATCCGTTGCGAGTTCCCGCGCGCAGAACGACACAGGAGGAGAAAACGATGAAGAGAATCCTAATCACATTGTTGGGACTGGCGCTCCCGTTCGCGGCCCAGGCGTCCATCGTTTTGGGGCAAACCATTGGCATCGACTTTGGGTCGATCGCACCGGCTGCGGGGCTGAACTTCAACAACTATTCGGAGGTCACGATTGCGGATGGTGCCGTCGAATCGTTTTCCGGAACCCTGATCGATACGGGCGGCAACGCGGTGTCCGGCGTCGTCTTCAGCGTGCAGAACCATACCGGGCAGGCGACGGGGCGGGCGACTTCGAGTCCGGGAACCGAGGGGGCCGGCTTGATGACGGACAGCACCGTCTACAGCGACTGGCTGCTTTCGAATAGCACCTCCGGCGAACCGCTTGATCCGGGGGGATATTTTATTCTTACGTTTACGGGGTTGGATGACCGCCTGGCCTACGATCTCACCGGCGGATTCGATAGCGACAACGACAATTTCGATGCCATCTGGTCGGCGGATGGCCAAAGCTTTACCACGGACACGACCGGGGACGTCGGGTACGGCACCTTGGAAGGGCTGACGACCGATGGAAGCGGAAACCTGGCGGTCACGGTTTCCAGAAACACGTTGCACGTGACGGTTGCCGGCCTGACGCTGACCGCCGTTCCCCCTTCCGTACCGTCGATCGAGCTCGGCGATGTCATCTGCGTGGACTTCGGGACAACCGTTCCGGCCGGCCACTACAACGTCGTTAATAGCGGCAACCTTTCCATCAGCAATCTGGTTCGCTATTCGGACGGCATGCCCTTGGATATCGGCTTGGAGGTGACGGCGACCAATCCCTTCGATAATTCCGGAAACGTTGCGTCGACCGCCGGGCTGAGCAATATCAACGACAGCGATGCGGAGGTCTATGCGGACGGATTCCTGAGTGCCTATACCGCCGGGGCGGACAACGATATCGTTACGCTGACCTTCTCCGGCTTGGATGACGGCCTGTACTATGATCTTTCCGGAGGCATTGCCCGCAGCTCGAGCCCTGAAAACTTTTCGACGACCTGGTCGGTTGCCGGGGCTTCTTCCCAGACGTCCGCCGGCACCGCGGCAAATGGCTATGTCGAGTTTAAGAGCCTGATGGCGGTAGGCGGAACGCTGGCCGTAACGTTGACGGACGTCGTCCGGCAATCGGGGCTGGCCCAGCTGGTGTTGGTTGCGACGGATGTCCCGCCGGTAGCCGCGCTTCCGCCGTCGCCGGAGCTGCCCGCCGGCGTGGCCGTCTACTTTAATCCGACCACGACGGATGCCGTTGTGGGGTCGGCCGAACTCGACGCGGTAACCCTCGGGGGCCGCT
>NZ_JBFJYW010000306.1:0-4443 GCF_041622395.1 Pontiella sp.
CAGAAGTATGTCGCCGCCGGCGCCTTTTCTCTCAAGGCGCAGATGGTCACCAGCGGAATGGATCCCCACGCAGGACATGGACATTAAGGAAGGCACGATGATTGAACGAATGATTAATGCTGTACTGAAAAACCGGGGGCTGGTGTTGCTGGCGTTGCTCGGGGTGGTCGGGCTCGGCGTGCTGGAATACCGCAAGCTCGACGTCGAGGCCTTCCCCGACATCTCGCCGATCATGGTGCCGATCTTTGCGGAGCCGGGCGGCATGGCGCCGGAAGAGGTCGAGCAGCTGATCACCTATCCGATCGAAACCGCCATGAACGGCCTGCCCAACGTCACGTTGATCAAGTCGACCTCGGCCTTCGGCATGGCGGTGATCTATGTCTATTTCACCGACGATACCGACATCTACTTTGCGCGCCAGCTGGTGGCGGAACGCCTCGCGGCGGCTTCGGCCGACCTGCCGGAAATGCATGAGCCGCCGACGCTCGGGCCGATCTCGACCGGGCTGGGGCAGATCTTTCTCTACTATCTGGCGCTGGAGGAGGGCGCCGATACGGACGGGCTCGACGAGCTGACCTACCTGCGCGACGTCAACGACTGGGTCGTGAAGCGGCAACTGCAGACGATCCCCGGCGTGACGGATATCCTGAGTTCCGGCGGGCATGTGCTGCAATACCAGATCCGGATCGACCCCTATCTGCTGCACCAATACGGACTCGCGCTCGAAGACGTGGCGACCGCCGTGCAGGCCAACAACCGCAACGTCGGCGGGCAATACCTGCAACTCAACTCCGAGGAGCACCTCGTCCGCGGCATCGGCTTCCTGCGCGATCTCGACGATATCCGCGGCATCACGCTGAAGACGTTCAACGGTACGCCCGTCACCATCGCCGACGTGGCGGAGGTGGAACACGGCCAGGCGCTGCGGCGCGGCGTCGTGATGCTGGGCGCGGACAAGGAAGTGGTTTCGGGCATCGTCATGAAACTGTTCGGCGCCAACTCGTCGGAGGTGATCGGCGCGCTCTACGAAAAAGTCGACCAGATCCGGGCCGGGCTGCCGGCGGGCGTTAAGCTGGTTCCCTACTACGAGCAGGCCGATTTGGTGGCGAACTCGACGCGCACGGTCAACGTGGCGCTGATGCAGGGCATGGTGCTCGTGCTGTTGGTGCTGGTCGCCTTTCTCGGTTGTTTCCGGGCGGCGATGATCGTCGCGCTGGCCATGCCGTTCTGCGCGCTGGTCGCCTTTATCGGCATGGAACGGTTCGGGATTTCCGCCAACCTCATGTCGCTCGGCGGCATTGCGATCGCGCTCGGTATGCTGGTCGACGGCTCCATCGTCGTCACCGAAAACATTCACCGCTTTCTGGGGCACGCCCACACTTGCGCAACTGTGGGCCGGAATCGGCTGCAGCTGATTCACGATGCCACCAAGGAGGTCGGCCGGCCGATCGCGTTTGCGATCCTGATCGTCATCATCGTCTTCCTGCCGATCCTCTCGCTGGAGGCGGTGGAAGGGAAAATGTTCAAGCCGCTGGCCTACACGGTGATGCTGGCGCTGGGCGGTTCGATCGCCTTCGCGCTGGTGATTGCCCCGGTGCTCGCCAGCTTCCTGCTCACCGAAAAGCCGTACAAGGAATCGAAGTTTTTCCGCGGGCTGAAAAACGGCTATCGCAGGCTGTTGGAGCAGGCGCTGAACGCCAAGGTGGGGGTCATGGTCGGCGTGGTGGTTCTTTCGGTGTTGGCGTACACGGGCCTTTCGCGGATCGGCACCGAGTTTATCCCGGTCCTGGAGGAGGGCACCGTAACGGTCGGGCTCAACATGGCGCCGTCCATCTCGCTGGGCGATGCCGAAAAAACCACGGCCTGGGCCGTGCGCGAAATCATGGCGGTGGAAGGCACCGGCGCGATCGTCACGCGCATCGGCCGCCCGGAAGCGGGCAGCCATCCGCACCCGATCAACTATGGCGAGATCCAATTCAGCCCGACCCATCGCCGGGAAAAGGACCGGATCATTGCCGAAATCCGCGAACGGCTCGACGGCTTTCCGGGCATTCAGGTGAACATCGGCCAGCCGATCCAGCACCAGTTCGACGAACTGCTCTCCGGCGTCCGCGCGCAGCTGGCCATCAAAGTCTACGGCGAAGACCTCGACGAAATCCGCGGCACCGCCGAGGCGGTGCGCGCGGCGCTCGACGGCATCGACGGCTTGGTCGACCTCTCCGTCGAACAGAGCTTTGGCCAGCCGCAGGTGCAGGTGATCCTCGACCACGAAGCGCTTGCCCGCCATGGCGTGCCGGGCGATCGCGTGCTGGATATGGTCGAGACCGCGGTCGGCGGCCGGGTGGTGGACACGCTCTACCGCAACACGCGCCGCTACGGCATCCACGTGCGCTATGCCGAGGCGTTCCGCGATACGCCCGAGGCGTTGGGCGCGCTCTTCATCCGCTCCGACGCCGGTGCGCTGCTGCGCCTCGATGAGCTCGCCGAAATCAAGATGCTCGATGGCCCGTTGCAGATCAGCCGGGAGAACAACCAGCGCCGCTGGATCGTGCAGGGCAACATCAAGGAGCGGGCGTTGAGCGCGGTGCTGGCCGATATCCAGACGGCCGTGGCCGAAAAGGTCGAGTTGCCGCCCGGGGTCTTCGTGGAATACGGCGGGCAGTTCGAGCAACAAAGAAATGCCATGAAACGGCTGGGCTTCATTGTTCCGATCGTCATCGTTTCCATCTTCGTGCTGTTGTGGATCGCCTTCCATTCGATGCGGCATGCGGCGATGGTGCTGCTCAACGTGCCGTTGGCGCTGATCGGCGGGGTGATCGGGCTGTGGGCGACCGGGCAATATCTTTCGGTTCCGGCCTCGATCGGATTCATCGCGCTGTTCGGCATCGCGATGCAGGATGCGATGGTGCTGCTGACCGACTTCAACGACCTGCGCAAGGAAGGGCAGGGCGTGCACGACGCCGTGGTACACGGAAGCCTCATCCGCTTCCGCCCGGTCATCATGACCACGCTTACGACCTTGTTGGGCCTGTTGCCGCTGCTGCTGTCGCACGGCGCCGGGGCCGAGGTGCAGCGCCCGCTCGCGGCGGTGGTTGTTTTTGGGCTGACCACCTCGACGTTCCTCACGCTGTTCGTGTTGCCGTTAATCTATGAGGCGGTGGAACGTAAATTGGAATCGAATGTATAGGAGACACAACATGAAAAAACTACTGATGAGCGCACTCACGGGCGTGGCGTTGGCCGGATGCAGCACCGTGAAGGAGGGGCAGCCTTCCCTGAAGATCGAGTCCAGCAAGGAGGTCCAGCTGACCAACGTGACCGTGACGCCCATGGCCGACGGCCTGGCGGTGTCCGGGACGTTCCGGCCCACCTCGCCAAACGTGCGCCGCACGGGGCACGTCGATATCGCCTTCGTCGATGCCGCTGGCGAAGCATTGACGCGGGTCAAGGCGATGCCGCACATCCACCGGTTTTCGCGCAACGCCATGCAAAAACCGAGTTTCGACGTTACCGCCGAAGTGGACGAGAGCCGGGTGGCGCTCGTCCGCGTCACCCACCATCCCGACCTGATCCAGGAGTGCGAGTTGTAGCGTGAAGACGAGGTATTGCCGCGCCGGTGGCGTTTTGGCTTAAACTGTGCTATTGTCGGGTTCTTGTTGAGGCGCGCACCCTCATCGGTCTGGGGTGCGGGCGTACTATTGCATGGGACTGGGAGGTGGATATGCCAATGGAAACCGAGTTTGCGCCGGCGGAACGCGCTTCGGAGGAAACCGTACAGCGTCAGTTTGAGTTGATGAGAACGTTGCCGTTTGTTTGGGAGTTCCTCGACGCGGTACCCAATATTTCCCTCGTGCTCAATGCGGAGCGGCAAATCGTGTTTGCCAACCGCGCATTCCGGGTGAGCGGCGGAATCGAGAAGGCGGAATCGAAGGATTGCGTCCATTCGTCCTATCTGGGAAAACGACCGGGCGAGGCGGCGGGTTGCATTCGCGCCGGACTGACGGTCGGCGGGTGCGGAACCACCGTTTTTTGCAGAACATGCGGCGCCGTCCAATCCATTCTCAATAGTCAAAAACAGCAGCTTCCGGATGTTCAGGAATGCCGCATGATCTGCGGCGAGGCGAATGAACCGCTGGATTTACGGGTATGGGCGCGGCCGATTTCGGTAGAGGACGAATCTTTTACGGTCTTCTCCGTCATGGATATCAGCGATGAAAAACGGCGGCGGGCGCTGGAACGCGTCTTCTTCCACGATGTCCTCAATACGGCGGGCGGCGTGAAGGGGCTGGCCGACCTGTTGACGGATTCCGGTTTGTCTGCCGAGGAAACGGAAGAGCTTGCCGGGATGCTCTCGGAGGCGGCGGAACAGCTGGTTGAGGAAATCACCGCGCAACGGGTGCTGGCGCTGGCCGAAAGCGGAAAGATGCAGCTGGACCTTATGCC
>NZ_JBFJYW010000307.1:0-4432 GCF_041622395.1 Pontiella sp.
AGTGCAGCGTATCACCTAGAACTTCGTATTTCCACCACAGAGGGCACTGAGACACAGAGGCTCATAATATACATATCCCCTCCGTGTCTCTGTGACCTCTAGCGAAGCGGGTGGTTGAAACTCATCCGAATGTTTAAGCTTTCCCGTGTACTAGGTCGCAGCTGCCCGAAGCAACGCAAGGTTCTAATTGCGCAAGCGGTTCACCTTTTGATCGGCAGGATCCTTAATATGCCGCACGTAATCCTGCGTATACAGCGTCGCGACGGAGGGGTATTGCTCCGGCAACCGGTTGTAGGCCGCCCATGCGGCATCGTAGGCCTTGATCCATTGCTGGATTCCGGCTTGATCTTTTTTGGCTTCGGCATCCGCCAAATAAATCACGCTGCGGTAGATTTCGTACAGGTGCAGCCCGTACTTCGCCGACCCGATGGCATGCTCCCGTGTTTGCTCGTCGGCCCACTGGATGGATTGGGCCAGTTCCACGATTTCCTGCCACTGAACCATCGCCTCATCTTTATGCCGCAGATCACGTTTATGGATATCTGCATTTTCATGGATGTTCGGCCAGCCAATCCCCTGATCCCGCGTCCAATTCACCTTCATTCCGCCGCGCGCAGAATAGCGCCCTTTCAGCACACTATCGGCGGACAAGAGGCAGAGTCGGCGAAACTTAGGAAGGTCCTCCCCCTTCAGGTTCAACCGTTCGGTCGCATAGCGGTTAAAGATCGATTCCTCGCTTTTCGAGGGATCCAACGCCCACTGAGCAGTCACCCAGGCATTCAGGTCGCACCACATTTCGTTTTTGATGTACGGCCCTTCCCAACCGCCGCCGCGCGACCAGGTCCAAACGCCGGCAAAAAGCTCCGGGGTCTTTTCGTAGAACGAGCGAAGGCTGTTGATCTTGCCCGAGGGCATCGTTGCATGTTCTTCGAAGCCTTCGATGACGCCATTGGCCACATAGTTGGGATAGGCGCCCTTGCCTTCGTATTCGCGGGCACACTGCACTTCGATAATCTGGCGATGCCGCCCCATTCCAATGCAACGGCTATACGGATTGGTCCGGAAAAAATCGCCCTCGCAATGCTTGATGCTGATGATCAGATTCGGGTGCGGCTCCACCGCATCGCTGACGGCCTGATAGCGCGGCTCATTATTGTCGAAGGCGCGCCACGTGCGGAAGATCAGCGTTTTGTCCCGTTTCACGCAGATCTCGTCGCGCAGGATGTTCATCAGCGGAATGATGGTTTTCTCGGGGCTGGTTTTATTTTGAATGTGGCCTTGGTGATAGGGAGCGTCCTGCAGATAGGTTTCGCCGATGCGCACGACCAACCCGTCGAAATCGGGAAACTGGTCGAACATTTCGTTGATCTGGGCGCGCAGCAGTTTTTCAACTTGCGGGTTCTGCGGATTGCCGAACGTTTTTTCGATGCCGTATTTCGCGATCAACCGCTTCGGGAACAGGATCAGATCGGACATCGCATAGGTTTTAATATCCTGCGCTTTGCACGCCGCATGCATCTGCTTGATTTGCGCGGCTTTGGCATCGACCCATTCGCGCTCTTCGGACCCTTTGGGCAGGATATCCGGATCGACCGATTCCCAATTGATGGCCAGTGCGGGGGACTCGAAAAGGAAATAGACTTTGCCGTTATAGCCCATCTCCTTAATGACGGCCGGATCGACATAGGCGCTGTCGTATGGCTTGTCGCCGGGGTTGTGATGCACCATGTCCAGGATCAGGCGATCCTTGCCCAACGCCGACGCGCCCGCCAGCAGACAAACCCCCAACACCCACCATTTGCTTTTCTTAAAATCCATCATCGTTCTCTCCGTTATTTATTTTCCAATTTTTCTGCGAGTTGCTTTTTCAGCAGGGCGACGAGGTCCGGATGATCGGAGGCGATATTCACCGTCTCTTTTTCCGGGGTCGCGTGGTCGTAGAGTTCAACCTCGCCCCGTTGATGCACAATGAGTCGGTACCGATCCGTTCGAATCGTGTTCGCCCTGCTTTGATAGGCAATCGCCGGATGCCCCGGGGCATCCGGGTTTTTCAGGATGGGCAGCAGCGAAACGCCCTGCGCAAAATCCGGCGTCGCCACGCCGGCCAGGTCGCACAGCGTCGGGAAAATATCCAGCGATTCGACCACGGCATCACTTTGCTGCCCCGCGGTTTCCACCCCCGGCGCAACCACGATCAGCGGCGAGCGCAACGCCTCTTCAAACAGGCTGTGCTTGCCCCAAATGCCGTGCTCGCCGAGTTGCCAGCCGTGGTCGCCCCACAGGACAATGATGGTGTTTCGATCGGCGCCGGTCGCTTTCAGCTTTGCCAGGATATCGCCCACATGCTTGTCGGCATAGCTGACGCAGGCCGCATAATGCCGGCGCACCTCCAGCGCAAACGCCGGATCGTTGCGCGGATCTTTGCCCCAGCGGTTGTATTTCATAAACTCGGCAGACGCATGCCAGGTCGTTTTGCCCGTGGGCTTGGCGGCGAACGGAATCGGCGGAAACTCAATGCCGTCGTAGAGGTCCAGATATTTTTTCGGCGCGCCGAACGGGAGGTGCGGTTTAATCAAGCCGATCGCCAGGAAAAACGGCTTGTCGCCCGCCGCCAGTTCTTCGAGCTGCCGGAGCCCTTCTTCCGCGATCAGCCCGTCGGGGTAGATGGTGTCCGGCCCGACGGCCGACTCAAACACATCGTACGAGCCCCCCTTTCGGGGCCGGGTTTTTCCGTGAGCCAAACCGTGCATGGCACCGAGCGGGGTCTCCCACTCCCCGACCGGCATCAGGTGCCGATCCCAGGCATTCGGCACTTCGAGAATCGCATCGTTGTCCCAATTGGGGCCCCCGCGGCCGCCCGGGTTGTGCGACACTTTGCCGACGGAAACCGTCGTGAACCCGTGCGTGCGGAACCACTCGGGCATGCTCGGCGGAACGGAATCAGGATTCCCGGCGAGCTGCTTGGCCCGGAGAAACAGCGCTTCATTGCCCGGCGCACCGGTACGCCCCGTCAACATCGTGCAGCGCGACGGCCCGCAGCTGGGCGCATTGACATAATGACGCTGAAACGCGCGGCCTTGTGCCGCCAGCCGGTCGATGTTCGGCGAATGAATATGCGTTGCCCCAAAGCAATTGAGCTCCGGCCGAAGATCGTCGATGCAGAGCAGCAGCACATTCGGTTGGTCAGGACGGTCGGCATGGGCCGCCCCGGCAACCATCAACCCCAGCACGACAAGAGACGTGATTGTTTTCATATGCTCTATTTCCTTTCTCTGCGTTCGATCGCAGCATTGATTTCTACGCCTCCACGACCGCCGAGAGCGATCCTTGGGTTTCGCCTTGCTCCCGAATTCGCATCGGTAAAGATCCTGACGAAACTAGCAGACTCCGCATTAAAATCAGCGCTAAATCAGCGCCAAATCAGTGTTTGCTTCATCGTTTTCGCCCCCATCCGCGCTCCGCCCAGATTCATGCGTCTGCCAGGGTACCTTCCGATCGGGAAGCCAAGCCGCTTTGCCGCCGTCCGGGGATTTACCGATATCCATGGAAAAACAAATGAACCACAGATCGCCATTGCGAGCGAATCGCGATCGTATCCCCACCGATCAACAGGCAGTGCCTAATCGCGGTCAAGGAGTACAGAACCAAGCTTTTCACGGAGCTCCCTCCTCATTGCTGCATACTCCGGATTGTCGATCAGGTTATTAAATTCATCCGGATCCTTCTCCAAGTCGTAGAGCATTGCATGCTGGGCCGGCCCCGCTCTGTCTTTTCGCCATTCCGTATACCGAAACCGCTCGGTGCGTATGGTGTAGCCGTTGGGGGTTCCCATGCTAAACTCGCAGGCTTTGGTCGGAATGGACGCATCATCGAGTTGCCGCTTTAAGCTGATGCCAGAAAGCGCGTGTTTGGGCTGGATGCCCGCCAACTCGCACAGCGTGGGATACACGTCGATCAGTCCAACAAGCCCGGTTACCTGCTTCCCCTTCTCCTTCGCGCGGGGATCGACGATGATCAGCGGGACCCGTTGGGATTCCTCAAGCATGGAGGATTTGTGCCAGTGGCCGTGTTCGCCCAACATGAAGCCTTGATCGCCGGTGAACACGATGATGGTGTTGTCGGCCAGCCCCTGATTCTCCAGCGCGGCGATCAGCTGCCCGGCGAGCGCATCCACAAAATGGATCGCCGCGTAGTAGGCGTGCGCATAGTTGCGCCCATGCTCCTCGGGAATAAAGTTGTAGCCCGGATCGTGAAGATGCCAATTCACCTGCGGAATGTCGTCGCGGTCGTGTTCGGGAACAGCAGGAATGTCAATCGTTGCGGGATCGATGGCATCCCAATGCTTTTTCGGAACGATCATCGGCGGATGGGGCCTGTAGATGCCATAGGCGAGGAAGAACGGTTGGCCCGTCTTGTGCGGATGGTGCTTGCC
>NZ_JBFJYW010000308.1:0-4391 GCF_041622395.1 Pontiella sp.
CTTCGGACTATTGGGGCAACGACTATTTCGACGACACCTACGAGCGCAACGGCGTCTTCGAAAAGTTCGAGGGCTACTGCACCGACGTCTGGTTCCGCGAGGCGATCCGCTTTGTGGAAAAGAACCGGAACAAGCCGTTCTTTCTCTATTTGCCGCTCAATGCGCCGCACGGGCCATATCATGTGCCGCCGGAGTGGGAGGCCCCGTACAAGGGAAACAAGCAGGTCGCCAACTCCGCGTTTTTCGGAATGATCGCCAACATCGATTACAATATGGGCCTCTTTCGGAAGAAGCTCGATGAACTCGGGCTGGCCGAAAATACGATCCTGATTTTCATGACGGATAACGGGAGTTCGGCTGGCGGGAAATTCAAGGGATTGGATTCCGAACCGCTGGTCGGCTACAACGCCGGAATGCGCGGCAAAAAATCGTCGGTCTACGACGGCGGACACCGCGTGCCGTTTTTCATCTATTGGCCGAAGGGCGGGCTGACCGGCGGGCAGGATATCGACACGCTGGCCGCGCACATCGATGTGCTGCCGACGCTGGCGGATCTGTGCGGGATTCCGGTTCCGGCGGAGTATGATGTCGATGGCGTTTCGCTCAAGCCGCTGCTGGACGGTTCCGACGAACCGTGGCCGCGGAAGCACCACGTGGTGCAGTATCATGGCGGTGCGTATGGCAAGGCGCTGCCGCCGGGGCCGCTGGCCTATTCGACCGTGCTGACGGAGCGCTGGCGGCTGGTCAATTCCGACGGACAGTTTCTTTACGATATTCAGGCCGATCCCGCCCAGCGCACCGATCTCTCCGCCGAGCATCCGGAAGTGGTGGCGCGTTTGCGGGCGTTGTACGATCCCTTCTGGGAGCGTGTCTCCCCGCGCCTGACCCCGGTTCGGATCGATCTCGGCAATCCGGCGGAGCCGCGGACGGAGCTTTGTTCCCAGGACTGGCATATGCCGAGCGGCAACCCGCCCTGGAATTTCGGCGCGATCAAAAAGTTGCCCAAAGTGACCGGGCCGTGGTTGGTCGATGTGAAGCAGGCCGGACGGTATCGGATGACGCTCCGACAGTGGCCTAAGGCCGCGAACAAGCCGGTGGTGGCCGTTCGGGCCAAGGTGACCATCGCCGGGCACGAAAACGAAACCGATGTCCAACCCGACGGCAAAGGTGTCGTCTTTGAAATAGATCTGCCCGCCGGCCCCACCGAGTTGGTGACCTATCTTTACGATAAGAAAGGCCAAGCCGGCGGCGCTTACTTTACCGAAGTGGAATTGCTTAACGATAAAGGAAATATGTAATGAAAAGTTCAATCAGTCTTGTCTGCGCGTTGGGATGCCTGTCGATGGCGGCCCATGCTTTGGAGATTTATGTGGATCCCGCGGGGTCGGATGCTAATTCGGGAACAAAGGATGAACCGATGGCTTCGCTGGCGGCGGCACAGAAAAAGGCCCGCGAGGTGGCCGGAAAAGAGATGGTCACGGTACATTTTGCCGATGGCATTTATTATTTGCCGGAAACCGTGGTCTTCAAGGCTTCCGATTCGGGCACGGAAAAATGTCCGGTCGTTTATAAAGCAGTCAACGAGGGCGGCGCGGTACTGAGCGGTGGTGCGAAGCTCAACCTGCAGTGGAAGCCCTATAAAAACGGAATCTTTAAGGCAAATACGCCGAAGGGGCTGGAAATCGATCAGCTGTTCATTAACGGCAAGAACCAGCGCATGGCGCGTTACCCGAATTATGATCCGGAAAAGAAAACGGCGGCTTATCAGGGCTATGCGGCGGATGCTTTTTCCAAACAACGTGCCGAGAGCTGGGCGGACCCGACCGGCGGCTACATCCACGCCATGCACAAATCCCGTTGGGGCGGCTACCATTACCGGATTACCGGAAAGAATGGCTCGGGCGAAGTCACCTATGAAGGCGGCTGGCAGAACAACCGCCAGATGGGCATGCATAAGGACTACCGCATGGTGGAAAATATTTTCGAGGAACTCGATGCCCCGGGCGAGTGGTTCCATAACTCAAAAACGTCCACGCTATACTACAAACCCATGGAAGGTGTTGATCTTGATGCTGCAACGGTCGAGGTCGTGCGCCTTCGTCATCTTGTGGAATTCAAGGGAACGGAAACTGCGCCCGTTCGGTTCGTCACCCTGCAGGGCTTTACGATCCGTCATGCCGCCCGCACGTTTATGGACTGCAAAGAGCCGCTGTTGCGTTCCGACTGGGCGATCTATCGCGGCGGCGCATTCATGCTGACCGGGACCGAGAATGTCAGCATTCTCGACTGTGAATTCGATCAGGTGGGCGGCAACGCGGTTTTCGTGAACAACTATAACCGAAATACCTTGGTCAAGGGCTGCCATATTCATGATGTCGGCGCGAGCGGGGTCTGTTTTGTCGGCGATCCCAATGCCGTACGTGATCCGTTGTTCGAATATCATGAGACCAATGATTTATCCAAGATCGACCGCACCCCGGGGCCGAAGACGGATAATTACCCCAGCCTGGGAACGGTTGAAGACTGCCTGATTCACGGGATCGGGCGTGTCGAGCGCCAGCCGGCCGGCGTCCAGCTTTCCATGGCTTCCGAAATTACCGTGCGCGATTGCTCCATCTACGACTGCGCCCGCGCCGGGATCAATGTGAGCGAAGGCACCTGGGGCGGCCACCTGATCGAACGCTGCGATGTGTTTGATACCGTTTTGGAAACGCACGACCACGGTTCCTTCAACTCCTGGGGGCGCGATCGCTTCTGGCATAAAGACCGGGCCTACTCCCAGAAGGAAATCAATAAGGATCCCAACCTGCCCTTCCTGGATGCCGTTAAAACCACGACGATTCGCAACAGCCGTTGGCGCTGTGACCATGGCTGGGACATCGACCTGGATGACGGTTCTTCCAATTATGATATCTACAACAACCTGATGCTCAGCGAAGGGGTGAAGGGCGGCCTGAAGTTCCGCGAGGGATTCCGCCGCCATGCCTGGAATAACATCACCGTAAACAACGGGTTTCATCCGCATGTCTGGTACGATGCAAGCAAGGACCAGGTCTATTCCAATATTTTCATGACCCCCCATAAGCCCGCGCGAATGACTAAACCGTATACGGATGGAACGATGGTGGATCGCAACCTGTATGCGGTTGACCGGGCGGCCGTGATGAAGGTTTCCAATAAAACGGGTTGGGACAAAAACTCCGTCTATGGCGATCCCATGTTCGTCGATCCGTCCACGGGTGACTTCCGGGTCAAGGAAGGATCTCCTGCCTTTGAAGTCGGCTTTAAAAACTTTCCGATGGATCAGTTTGGCGTGAAGAAGCCGTCCTTGAAAGCCCAGGCCCTTACGCCTGAAATCCCGGCCGTAGGCGCGGCGAAAGGGGAGGCTTCTTCGGCATCGGCCCATACCATGAAATGGCAGGATGCAACGCTGGGTGATCTCTCCGGCGAAGAGTTTTCGGCCTATGGGGTCAGCGAGGAAGAGGGCGGGGTTACTGTTTCGGGGCTCAACCGGAAATCCAAATTAGCAAGAGCTGGTTTCGAGAACGGCGATCTGATTCAGGCGATCAATGGGCGTCCGGTTAAAAATGTGAAACAGTTTAACCAGGTGATTCGGAAGATGACTGGAGAGGTTAAATTTAAAGGGGTGCGCAATCAGCAGGTGATTGAACTTACGGTTTCGCTGTAAGTCCTGCAACGGGGGATCGGATCGCGCTCTCCCTTGATTTCAGTAAAGCATGGAAGTGAATATGAAAAAGCAATGTGTATGGTTGGGACTGTTGGTTGCTGCGATCGGGCATGCCGATTCGGCGTGGGTTGTGGACAGCCAGGACGATTGGAAAGCAAGCCTCGGAACGCAGACGGGCTTGGACGTTATCGACGGGCAGTTGATGCCAACCGCGGAAACCGCGGTTTTCCAAAGCAGCATGCAAACGTTTCCGCAAAAACGCAGCGCGGCATCCATCCGCATTGCCCAGTCGCCGGTTTGGCGGAACTGGGAGCCCGTGGACAACATCGGACCGAAAAATCTGAAAGATGCGCCCGTCTTCCTTCGGCGCGGCGAGCAGGACTATTGGATGTTCGGCCGGTACGGCGGCAAGCCGAAAGGATTTCAGGCGCAGGATGCCGCGCTGGAAGGATTCGAGGTGCCGCTTAAAACCACGCCCTGGAAGCATCAGTACGACGCGCCGGGCGGATTGCAGGACGGGCTTGGCGGCTATCACGCCTGGCAGAGCCATGACATGCTCAACTGGGTTCACCATGGCCCCGTTACGCACCAAAAGGGCAAGTGGATGACCACGGCGGAATATGTCGATGGCAAGGCCTATTTCTACTACGACTTCCCGAACGATCAGGACCCGCATCTCATCATCGATGCGGATTTGACCGAC
>NZ_JBFJYW010000309.1:0-4347 GCF_041622395.1 Pontiella sp.
GATGGTTCGGATGGCGCATGCCGGCGGTCTGCGCCTGGGCAAGCAGGCCGACTTCGTGTTCGGATTTCATGTAGACGGCCTGGAAGGCCTCCTGCCGCCCGAGGTTTTCGCGGATGGCAATGAATTCCATCTCGGGGGTGATGATCCCCTTGCGGGCATAATGCATCTGCGAGACGTTGGCGCCCGGCTTGGCGCGGAGAGCCGTTTTTTCCAGCGACCTGAACGGAATGCGTTTAGCATCCTCCCCCAGCCCGTCGTCGCCCGGCCGATAGCCGCGCGCGGCGTAGGGTTCCGTATCGCCGCGCTCGGCAATCCACTTTCGGCGCAGCGGCGGCAGCCCCTTTTCCAAATCAAGCACATGGTTGGGGTCCGTCATCGGGCCGCTGGTGTCGTACGCCAGGATCGGCGGATTTTCCTCGATCGATCCGTCCGATTTTTTCGTGTCGGTCAGGCGGATCTCCCGCATCGGGACTTTCAGGTCGGGACGGCTGCCCGGGATGTATATTTTGCGGGAATGGGGATAATCGGTCCCGTAATCGTCGTATGGATGCTTTTGCTGAATCATGACTTCTTCCTTTCAGTCAGAACGCCACGCGTGATCCGTGAGTCATGATCGCTCGCGCCCGTTGCGTTCTTTCGTGGCTAATCAATCTATTGACCGGAACACGACAGGAGGGAAGAAAGCGCGCTTCCCTACGCCGGCATGATCCGAACAGGTTCGAAGGGTTATTCTCAGCCCGGCCTGCCTACGGCAGGAAACTCCATTCTCTAATCCCTAAATCCTAAACCGCATCGAATTCCGACCTGGTTTAGAACTTAGGATTTAGTGCTTGGAAATTTCCCGCGTCAGCGGGAGGGCACCCCTAGCAATGAGTTGGAAACTACTCCTCGGACGGGGGGAGTCAAATCTTATTCGTGACTATATTTATCATCTTTTACGGGTTGAGCAATGGGAGCCGCCCCGCTACTATGCGCGCTCTTTGAGATCAATATGGAGCGACGGCGGCTTCGCCGTCCGGGCATCGGCTCGATGCCCGCCATAAACGGAGAAAAACCATGGATTGGAAATCGATAAGCGACCGCCTTCTTGATGGCGGCAGCATTACAGAAGAAGAGGCGCTGGCCGTATTGGAATCGCCCGACGAGGAACTGCTGGAAGTGGTGCAGGCGGCCTACCGCATCCGGAAAAAATATTTCGGCAAGAGCGTTGCGATCCATCTGCTGCAAAACGTCAAGAGCGGCAAATGTCCGGAAGACTGCACCTTTTGCTCACAGTCGACCCGGGCGCTCAACGACGTCGAGCGCTACGACATGCAGACGGTCGAAAAGATCGTGGAAGGGGCGCAAGCCGCCGTTGACCGCAACGCCAAACGCTACTGCATGGTGGCGAGCACCCGCGCGCCCAACCCCAACGAACTGGAGACCATTTGCACGGCCACGATCCAGATCAAGCAGAAGCACCCGCACCTCGAAATCTGCTCCTCGCTCGGCCTGCTGACGGAGGAAAAGGCGCTGAAACTCAAAGAAGCCGGCGTCAACCGCTTCAACCACAACCTCGAAACCTCCCGCAACTTTTTCCCGGAGGTGGTCACCACCCACGATTTCGAGGAGCGGATCAATACGGCCCGGATCGCCAAGCAGGTCGGGCTCGACCTCTGCTGCGGCGGGCTCTACGGCATGGGCGAAAGCCTGCAGGACCGCGTCGACCTCGCCTTTGCCTTGGCCGACCTCGACGTGGACTCCGTGCCCGTCAACTTCCTCGATCCGCGCCCCGGCACCCCGTTCCACGGCAAGCCCAATCCGCTCACGCCCAACGATGCGCTGCGGGCGCTGTGCATGATGCGTTTCGTGAATCCGACGGCCGAACTGCGCGTGGCGGGCGGACGGGAAAAAACGCTGAGGGGCTTGCAATCGCTCGCCCTCTACCCCGCCAACTCCATCTTCACCTCGGGCTATTTGACCACGGGCGGGCAGGACTATGAAACCGACAAGCAGATCATCGAAGACGCCGGATTCCAGATCGAAATGCAGGCGTGAGGCGTGAAACGTGAGGCGTGAGGCGTGAGGCGTGAGGCGTGAGGCGTGAGGCGTGAGGTTCACGGCTCAATCGTCAATCGTCACTCATCAACAAGCATGAATTTTTGGGCAACATTCAATACTCCGATCCTCGCCTTGGCACCGATGGAGGATGTGACGGATACGGTCCTGCGCGAGCTGTTGCTCGGGCTGGCCGATCCGGGCGCGTTGCATGTGGTGATGACGGAGTTTGTCTCGACCGACGGGCTGTTGCATCCCAAAGCCCGCAAGCGGGTCATCCACCGGTTGCGGGTTACCGATGAAGAGCGGAAGCTGCTGAAGAAAAAAAACGTTAAGATCGTGGCGCAGATCTGGGGCAACACGCCCGAAAACTATCAACGGGTCATCCAGGAAATCTCGGAGGAGATGGAATTCGACGGGATCGACATCAATATGGGTTGCCCCGTTCCGAAGGTCGTGCGCCGCGGATGCTGCTCGGGCCTCATCGGCAATCCATCGCTGGCCAAGGAAATCATCCGGGCCGCCCAGGAGGCGTCGGCCCTGCCCGTGTCGGTCAAGACGCGCATTGGCCTGAAGTCGGTCGCCACCGAGGAGTGGATCGGGCAGCTGCTGGAAACGAAGCCCGCCGCGCTGACCATCCATGGCCGCACGCAAAATCAGATGTCGGACGGCCGGGCCGACTGGGGCGAGATTGCCAAAGCCGCGCGCCTGCGCGATCAGCTGGGGCTTAAACTGCCCATCCTGGGAAACGGCGATGTCCAATCATTGAAAGAAGCCCGCACCAAGTGTGCAAAATTCGGGTTGGACGGCGCGATGATCGGACGCGGGATCTTCGGAAACCCATGGCTCTTCGCGGAAGAGCAACGGGTGCGGACCAAAGAGGAAAAACTCGCCCTGCTTTGGCGGCATACCGAGCTTTTCGACCGCGTCTGGGGAAGTAGCAAGAACTTCCACCTGCTGCGCCACTACTACTCGATCTATTCGAAAGGGTTCCCCGGGGCCGCCGAGCTCCGCGCCCGCCTCATGCAAACGGAGAGCATTGCGGACGTGAAAAGCATCCTGCGCAGCTTGAACCCCACCCCTCGGCACGCCAACTCCATCTTCACCTCGGGCCATTGGACCACGGGCGGGCAGGACTATGAAACCGATAAGCAGATCATCGAAGACGCCGGATTCCAGATCGAAATGCAGGCATAAATCCATCTCCGAACAAAGAGACCGTGTAGCGGCGCGAAAAAGGCGACCTAAGAGGTCGTTTTAAACTCATCCTCGTTCAGATATTTGCTCCCATCGGAATCCGCCCGCTCGAAAGCCATCGTGGCATAGGAGCGGCTAAACCTAGCGCCATTGATTTCTTCCTTCGCGTCAAGCCACTCGTCCAACTCAATTCGGCCATCGTGGTTGGCATCGAACCGCCCAAACTGCTTGTTTAAACGGGCCCGATCCGATTGGTTGGGCGAAGAGGAAGAGGCGGTCCGTGCACGGAACCCCTCCCACTGAAATTTATTCTTGATCGAATTCGGCTTGCAGACTTCGCGCATCAGCTCCGTGCCGGATGGCAATTTAAGATACACCCGCACCCAGATTCCATGCACATTGCCCTCCCCGCCTCGATCATCGATGTACGTATCCAGCCCGAAATACCGCGGCACCAAGACGTCTTCATAGATCTCGACGGCGTCCGTACGCACGGTGACCTCCCCCCCACTTGGCGCCACAGGAATCTTTGCCGCCCCATCAAACACCTTCTGCACGGGCTCCGGCTGAGCCCCCACCCTCTGCTTCGACTGCTCGTAGAATATTCTGTATTCCATCCGCATTTCGTCCAGCGCTTCGGCCCCCGTATTCGAAAACGTGAGATCGTAAAACACCTTGTCGATTTGCTTCGTATTTGCCAAATCACCGGCGCTGTAAACCTCTTCCTTCCGCCTCTCGACCTCGTCGCTCACCGCTACCTTCAACAGCTGTTCCGACAGAAACGACTGGGAACTGGCCCACTCCTTGATGTAGCGCTGGGTCTCGTCGGAAAAAATGCCGATAGGCACCGTCACCCGTCGGCGATTATCGCGTTCCAGGCAAACCTCGTCGCCGTTGGAAGCAATCCGAACGATCTTGGCCTGGATTTCGCGGCCCTGCTTGTCGGCAAAGGCGCGGTACTCCCCGTCCCCCAAGGCGGAGATGACGACGGAAAACAAAACCGGCAGTATCGATTTCATCATTGCCTACCAGACGTACTTGCCCCGGATGCTATCGGGATAATAGACGTCCCGCACGGCGGTCATGCCGCTCTTGGTGGTGATGCTCAGGCGC
>NZ_JBFJYW010000310.1:0-4342 GCF_041622395.1 Pontiella sp.
CGGCATCGACCCGCAGTTCGATAAATATCACCCGGCCGGATGCTTCAACGCCATGATCCTGCCGATTCGCCCGCTCGCCATCCGCGGGGTCATGTTTTTCCAGGGCGAAAACAATGTATTCGACCAGACCCGGATTTTCGAACCCACCTTCCGCGGCGTGATCGACTCGTGGAGGAACGCGTTCGGACGGCAGGATCTGCCGTTCTGCATGTTCCAGATCGCCGGGTGGGGTCCCAAATACACGGAACTCGGAGACACCAAAATCGTGCATATCCAGGAAGCGCAAAAGGCGGTCCACCTGTCGCGACCGGACACGGGGTTTGTCGTGACGGCCGACCACACCCATTCGGACATCCATCCGCTGCGGAAGAAACCACTGGCCGACCGCGCGGTGCGCTGGGCGCTGGCGGAGGTCTACGGCCAAAAGGACGTCACCTGGGGCGACCCCGTCGTTGCCGGCACCGAGCGGAAGGGCGGCCGGATCCTGCTGCATTTCCGCACCCCCGGCGGCGAGAAGCTTCATCTCCGTTCCATGCCGATGGGCTTTGTTCTCGGCGAAGATGGAACGTCGGCCGCGGTCGAGACCTCGGCGCGCAATCCCGAAATGCCCGTGGCCGAACTGCCGACCGGTTTTGCCATTGCGGGCAACGACCGTAAATTCGTGCCGGCCCAGGCCGAGGTCGTCGACGGGACCACGGTGGCCGTGTGGGCGGATTCCGTTTCCGAGCCGGCCGCGGTCCGCTATGCGTGGAGCCCGCGCGGCTTCTTTACCCTCTATACCGAGAGTGGCTTGCCCGCCGGCCCGTTCCGCACCGACGACTGGGATTATCTGACCCCCATTCTGGAAAAAGAGAAAAAAGCGCGCGAGGAAAAGCTGCGGAAGCGGGCCGCGGAAGCCAAAGCGCGCAACGCCGCGAAATAGGAGCGACAACATGAAAACGATTCGACCATTCTTTTTGAGCGCGAAGACGCAACGGCGCAAAGGGTTTAAATCCGGTGCGTTTCGCATCGTCGCGTCTTCGCGGTCAATAGTCATCGCAACGCTGTTTGCGTCGGTTGCTGCGGGAGCGGGGATGCCGGAGATCGACGCGGTGGATTGGCCCGCGTTCATGGCCAGGCAAGACCTGCGGTGGAACAAGCTTCCGGCGCGGTGGGACGAGGGCCCGTTCCTGGGCAACGGCGAGCAGGGCACCCTGATGTACAAGCTCGACAACCGCACCTTGCGCTGGGATGTCGGCTGTTCCGCGGCCCACGACCATCGCCCCTTCGAAGCGGATGACCTCCGCGAAAAAAACGTGGTCGCGCTCAACCGCGGGCGACATTTCATCGGCCACCTGCGGCTGGAGCTTCCCGAGGACGTCACCGAGTCGAAGGCGCGGCTTTCGCTTTGGGATGCCGAGGCCACCGGCGCGCTGGCCTCCAAGGGCGGATCGGTCGAATGGGCGACGCTGGTCCACGCCACGGAACCGGTCATGCGTTTCGAGATCTCCGCCGCGGGCAAACTCAAGGGCGCGAAATTCGCCTACGTCGCCGAGGAAGCGCGCAGTCCCCGCGCGGTGCATTCCAAAAACCTGCGCACGCCCGCCAACCCATCGCCCGTGCTCGACACGCTCGACGGTGGCGTGCACACGGCGGTGCAAAACCTACAAGCCGGCGGCCAGACCGCCGTAGCCTGGTACGAAAAGGAGTCGGGCGGCAAAACCCGGCTTTGGCTGAGCGTCCAGCATAGTTTCCCGGGCAAAGACGCCGTGGATAAGGCCGTTGCGGCCGTGCGCGCCGCGGCCGCCGCCGACCAGGCCGCCTGGGTGCAGGCCCATCGCGATTGGTGGCATGCCTACTATCCGCAAAGCTTCGTCTCCGTCGGCGATGTCTTCTGGGATTCCTTCTACTGGATCCAGCAATACAAGCTCGCCTGCGCCACGCGGGACCAGGGCTGGATCATCGACAACCAGGGGCCGTGGCTCCAGCCCACCCCCTGGAACGCGTTGTGGTGGAACCTCAATATCCAGCTCTCCCACAGCGTCGGATACGAAGCCAACCGTCGCGGCATGGTGTCGGCCCTCAGCCACGGGTTGGATACCCACCGCGATAGCCTGGCCCTGAACGTCGCCGAACCCTATCGCGCGGATTCCTATGCCATCGGCCGCGTGACCTCGGCCTGGGATTTCCTGGGGTATGCCGGACAACCCGGTACGGGCCGTCCGCCGATGGATGCCAAGATCGGCAAGGAAACCGGAAATCTGCTCTGGGCCTTGCACAACATCGACCTCGAATGCCGCTATTGGCAGGATGCCGAACTGCGCGACAACGTGCTCTATCCGTTGCTGACCCGCGCCGTGAACTATTACCGCCACTTCCTCGTGGAAAACGACGAAGGCTTGTTGAGCCTGCCGGAAACCTTCAGCCCGGAATACCGAACGGCGACCGACTGCACCTACGACATCGACCTCTTGCATTGGGGCGTCGGGCGTTTGCTCGAGCTGGCCTCCGAGCGGGGCCTGGCGCAAGCGGAAGAGCCGCTGATTCCCGTCTGGAAAAATATCCAGGCCAAGCTCGTTCCCGCGCAGGTCGATGAAAAGACCGGCCGCATGATTGGCCGCAACGTGCCGTTGTCCAGCGGCCACCGCCACTGGTCGCATCTGCTGGCGATCTATCCGCTGCGCACGCTCACGCCCGAAACGCCCGCCGACCGCGCGTTGATTGAACGCAGCCTGAACCACTGGCACGGTTTCAAGGGGGGGCGTGCCGGCTACTCCTTCACGGGCGGGGCAAGCATTGCCGCGCTGCTCGGGAATGGAGCGCGGGCGCGGGAACTGCTGAACGGTCTCAAACCCTTCCTCAAGCCGAACACCTTCTATTCTGAAAATGTCGGTTGGCCCGTGATGGAGACGCCGCTGCACGCGGCCACCGCCATGCAGGAGATGCTGATGCAGAGCTGGGGCGGGCGCCTTCGCATCTTCCCGGCGGTTCCCGCGGAATGGCCCGACGCCCAGTTCCATAAACTGCGCGGCGAGGGCGCCTATCTCGTCAGCGCCCGCCGCGAGCGCGGCAAAACCCAATGGGTCGTTATCCAGGCAGAGGCCGGCGGTCGCGTGGAAGTCGATCCCGCCATGGCCGATGCCCAATGGCTTGCCTCCGGCGACGTCGAGGTGAAGGCGGACGGCGAGGGCGTCTACACGCTTCAAACCGCGCCCGGCGATGTCGTCATATTCTGGCCCGAAGGCGCCGCGCGGCCCGCGCTGGCCGCCACGCCCGTTGCGCCGCACGGCAAGGAGCACCACTTCGGTCTCTAGGCCCTTTTTCCCCGTATTTAGAAAACCCGTAGATAACCCATCAAGGAGAATACAATGAGCGATTTGTCAGACAACCCGTTGATGAACATTACAACGGAATTGCGCTTTGCCGAGTTCGATCCGAGCCACGTGGTGCCGGCGATTACCGCGCTGATCGAGCGCGCCGAAGAGCAAACGGCCGCGCTGGAACAAAACATCGAACCGGGCTGGGATGCCCTGATGGGAACGTTGGAAGAAATCTGGTCCCCGGTTTGGGCCGCCTGGGGCATGGTGTGCCATCTGAACGCGGTGAAGAATTCCGACGAGTTGCGCGCCGCCTACGAAGAGGTGCAACCGCGGGTGGTGGAGGCCTCGCTGAAGAGCGGACAGAGCCGCCCGATCTATGACGCGATGGTGGCGTTGCGCGAATCGGACGAGTTCGAATCGCTGGATGCGGCCCGCCAACGCGTGCTGGAAAAGGAGATCAAGGCCGCCGAACTCGGCGGGGTGGGGCTGGACGGCGCCGAGAAAAAACGCTTCAACGAAATCGCCAATACCCAATCGAAACTGAAGACCACCTTCACCAACCACGTGCTGGACGCGACCAAGGCGTTCGAAATGGTGATCGTCGATCCGGCGGATACCGAGGGCTGGCCGTCCACCTTCCGCTCGATGGCGTCGCAGTCGTATAACGGCAAATATCCGGAGCAGGCCGGGAATGCCGAAAAGGGGCCGTGGCGCGTGACGCTCGACGGACCGAGCGCCGGTCCGTTTCTGCGGCACAGCCGCAACCGCGCCCAGCGCGAAAAACTCTATCTGGCGCTGATCACGCGCGCGTCCGAGGGCGAGCTGGACAATCGCGGCCTGATTGTGGAGTTGCTCAAGCTGCGCGCCGAGCAGGCCGCGCTGCTGGGCTTCAAGAATTATGCCGAGCTCAGCCTGGCCACCAAGATGGCGCCCGATGTGGCCGCCGTCCGCGCCATGGCGGGCGAGCTGGAGGCGGCGTCGCGCCCGTGCGCCGAAAAGGATAAGGCGGAAGTGGAGGCCTATGCCGCGGCGCACGGCGCGCC
>NZ_JBFJYW010000311.1:0-4335 GCF_041622395.1 Pontiella sp.
CTCAAGGATCGCGGCCCCAAGAAAGGCCAGCCCGGCCGCACCCTCACCGACGAAGACATCGCCCACTACCACAAAATCGTCGTTGCCCTCTCCGAAACCATCCGCCTCATGGCCGAGATCGACGAAGTTATCGAAGCCCACGGCGGCTGGCCCGGCGCATTCGTCACGGGGGAGTAGTAATAATGGTTGCTGTCAATGTAGACGATGATTCTCTTTCGCAGGCTCAGAGTCGCTTTGCGTCCAGCTTCGTTGCGGCTGAACGGACGGAGCTTTTTACGTGAACGATTCTTCTATACGTGAAAAACCTGTTCCAAACCCTCCTCCCCACGTGGTGCTTCTGGGAGCTGGAGCCAGCCGCGCTACATTTCCATCGGGAGATAAGAACGGACGCAAACTCCCTCTTATGGACGAACTTCCCTGTGTTTTAGGAGAGATTTGGAATGAGCTGGTCACGGCGACCCAAGTTCCTAAGGGTGATTTTGAAAGTCAGTATTCTTGGATAAAATCAAAGTCAGGGTATGTAGAGGAGCTGGAGGCTGTTGAGCGCCGGATAAAGCAATATTTTGAAGAGATGGAACTGCCAGACCATCCAACAATCTATGATTATTTGGTTTTGGGGCTACGCAGTTCGGACGTAATAGGAACGTTCAACTGGGATCCCCTTCTTCTCCAGGCTCACGAAAGAAATCGGGGGGTATGCAAGCTTCCTGATCTCCGTTTCCTTCACGGATGTGTTTCTTACACAACCTGTATTGAGCATGATGTTCTTGGGTCGGAAGGACAGGTCTGTCCTGTTTGTCATAAAAAACTGACCACTGGGCACCTTATATATCCTGAAGCAGACAAAGATTACGCTCGCGATTCATTCATTAAGCGTGATTGGGATCTTGTGCAAAAGGCTGTAGAGCATTCCTTTCACTTAACTGTCTTTGGGTATAGAGCGCCAAAAACCGATTATAATGCTCGCCAAATTCTGCTGGATGCCTGGGGGGATGAAGAGTCCCGTGGATTGAGCCATGTTGAGCTGATCGATATTGCTTCACCTGACCACCTCTCAGATAATTGGAGAGCTTTTATCCCCTTTGGTCACATGATGCATGAGATAGACTTTTTTGACTCTTCGATTGCCCGCTGGCCACGTCGGACATTCGAATGGAAAAGGAATGCCTCTTTTTACGGATTACCATCTAAAGATGTCGGGATTTGCAAGACAAAATCATTGCAAGAGCTACAGGATTGGTTCCGCGAATTAGGGGAGCTGGAGAACGCTGAGGGGCAATCATGAGCTATGTTAATGCGGCCGGGGACTCGGTCCAGATAGGGGCTTTATCAGCTCTCATGGCAAAACGAATTGGTAGGATCGGGCGATTTTACAACAAGGTGCCGGCTCGATTGGCTCGCCACCGGAGGAGTTTCCATGTTTTTCGTCGATAAGCCCTATTTGTCCGACTCGTTTAAAGCGATGCTGGTGGAGCATCGGATTCCGGTGGTCGACACCCCGGGCGCCCGCGGAATGAATCTGCTGCCGGGCACGCTCGTGATCCCGGAGGAAGAGGCCCGCCGGCGCCTGCTCTGCGGCGACGAGCGCCCGTACAGCACCTCCGAAAACTGTCTGGAATGGATCGGCAAGCAACTGCCGGGTTCCGCCCTTCACGAATCCATTCGTTCCTTCAAGGACAAGGCGCGCTTCCGCCGGGAAACCGCCGAGCTGTTTCCCCGTTTTTTCTTTGCGGAATTCGCGTTGGATGAATTGGCGGGGGTCGATGTCCTTACCTTCCCGGGCCGGGTCGTACTCAAGCCCGCCGTCGGATTTTTCAGCATGGGGGTGCATGTCGTCTCTTCCCAAGACGAATGGGACGAGGCGGTGGCCTCCATTTGCGCGAATCTGGCGGAATGCGAAACCCTCTACCCTTCCGAGGTGGTTGAATGGGGACGTTTCATCGTGGAAGAGTATATCGCCGGGGACGAGTTTGCGCTCGACGCCTACTATGACGAGGCGGGAACCGCGCAGGTCATGGGCATCCTGCACCACCACTTCGCTTCGGTCGACGATGTGAGCGACCGGGTGTACTGCACCTCGAAACAAATCGTGGCCGACCATCTGGAGGCGTTCCGCGTCTTTGCCCAAACGGTCGGCTCATGTCTTCGAATCAAGAATTTCCCGGTACATATTGAGCTGCGCCGCCAGGAGGACGGTCGGCTTGTTCCGATCGAATTCAATCCGATGCGGTTCGGCGGCTGGTGTACCACCGGCGACCTGACGCGGGCCGCGTTTAAGTATGATCCATACGTGGCCTATCACCTCAACCGGCCGCCGGACTGGACCGAACTGCTTGCATCCAAAGGGGACGAGATCCATTCCCTGGTCGTCTTGGACAATTCAACCGGCTGGGCCGGCGAAGCGATCGAATCCTTCGACTACGAAGCCGTTGCCGGCGCGTTTGAGAAAACACTGGAACTGCGCGAGGTGGATTATCGCCGCTTTCCGGTCTTCGGGTTTTTGCTGACGGAAACGCGGGCGGATCGTACCGACGAGCTCGACCGGATCCTGCACAACGACCTCCGCTCGTTCACCACGAAAAAAAAGGCCTGAGCGGGCTGGAGGGTCGCCGGCCCGGCGACTCGTGCTTTGGGCAAACGTTCGCGTGAACAAGGATTCAATTTAACACCCGCTTCGCTAAAGGTCGCAAAGACAGCAAAGCCGATTCTTCGCGAACCTTGCGGCCTTCTGTTAAATCGGAAAAGAGCAGCATCTCCTGAAGCTTGACCTGCGATCCATCCGAGTCTTTAGGATGTTTGATGTACTAGGCGTTGGCCCCGGCCGACTGCGCGAGGATCTCTTCGGCGAAGTGGCAGGCGACGCGGTGTTTTTCGTTGCCGTCGATGGCCCGAAGCGAAGGATCGTCGGTTTTGCACCTGTCGCGGGTGTAGGGGCAGCGCGGATGGAAGTGGCAGCCGGGCGGCGGCTTGATGGGCGAGGGCACGTCGCCTTCGAGCACCTGCTTGACCTTTTTCAGCGCGGGATCCGGCTCCGGGATGGCGGAGATGAGCGCCTGCGTGTAGGGGTGCATCGGTTTCTTGTACATGGCCTGCGATTCGGCATCTTCCACCACGCGGCCGAGATACATGACGCAGATGCGGTCGGCGATGTATTTCACCACGGAGAGGTTGTGGGCGATGAAGATGTAGGTCAGCTCCATCTCCTTTTGCAACCGCACCATCAGGTTGAGCACTTGCGACTGGACCGAGACGTCGAGCGCCGAGACGGGCTCGTCGCAGACGACCAGCTTGGGCTTGAGGGCAATGGCGCGGGCGATGCCGATGCGCTGGCGCTGGCCGCCGGAAAATTCGTGGGGATATTTGTCGTAGGCGCTGGCGGGCAGGCCGACCTCGTGGAGGATGCGCAGGATCTCGGTTTTGCGCTTTTCGGCGGTGTCGAATGCGTGTTCGCCCTTGTGGATGATGAAGGGCTCTTCGAGGATGCTGCCGACGGACATGCGCGGGTTGAGCGACTCCATCGGATCCTGGAAGATCATCTGCATCTCCTTGCGGAGTTCGCGCAGGCGCTGGGTGGGGATGGTGTCGAGGTCGACGCCCTCGAACTCGACGGTGCCGCCCGTGGGCGGGTGCAGGTGGAGCAGGGCTTTGCCAAGGGTGGATTTTCCGCAACCCGACTCGCCCACGAGGCCGATGGTTTCGCCTTTGCGGACGTCGAACGAGACGCCGTCGACGGCGTGGACGTTGCCGATGCGGCGGTAGAGGACGCCCCCGTGGATGGGGAAATACTTCTGCAGGTTCTTGATGCTTATCAGTGGTGTCTGAGCGTCGTTCATGTTCATTTCTCTCATTCCAAGCCCGATTTGCCGGGGGGGGTCGAATTCGCGGCTGCAATCTCCGCGTGGCGAATGCAGGAAACCTCGTGTCCATCCTTCACCCGCTCGGGAACCGGCGCCTGTTTGCATGCCGCGGTCGCGTGGGGGCAGCGGTTTTGGAAGCGGCAGCCTTCCGGCATGCTGAAGAGGTCGGGCACCATGCCCTCGATCTCGAACAGTTTCGATTTTTGTTCGGTGTCAAGTTTGGGGATGGAGTGGATCAGCCCCTGGGTATAGGGGTGCTTCGGGTTGTTGAAAATCTCGCCGACCGGGGCGTGCTCCGCCACCTTGCCGGCATACATGACGCAGACGTCGTCGCACATTTCCGCCACCACGCCGAGGTCGTGGGTGATGAACAGGATGGCCATGTCGTTTTTCTGCTGCAGCTTGCCCCGGCGGGGCTGTCAATCCTGCCGCGCGGGTCTGGTCTGCCGGAGCGGTGACGATCACCGGAGATACGACC
>NZ_JBFJYW010000312.1:0-4326 GCF_041622395.1 Pontiella sp.
CGCCCCCCTCCTTCCACGAAAACCCTCGCCAAGGTATGGGTGCCGCGGGGCACGCCGCGCCCGCCGGCCCCGCGAGCGGAATCCTATTGAAGCGCTTCGACATAGTCCATTTCCAGCGGCTCGAACGAAATGGTTTCGAGCACATCGGCCACCAGCGTCCGACTGGGATTGAACTGGGCAACCAGCAACATCGTGACGTCCACTTGCGAGGCCGACGCATACCGCCGACACGACGCCTCATCCCATTTTGACACCAGCAGGTCTACGTCCGCCGTCTCCAAGACGGCGGGAATCCGCGGCCCGATATAGCCGAGGATATTATCCACCGGAGCCGTGCTATGGACTTGCGGCAACAGCATCCGTTTCATCTCGGCCAACTCCTGGTCGCAGTGGCGGCATTCCATATCGTGCACCACCTGCATAAAGCATGGCGTCCGAAGAAACGCCAGCGCCACCGCCCGCGAATCATACACGCCGATGGCGTCCACGTGTTCTGCCACAGGCACTGGTGTATTGCTGCGGCTTGCGCAACCCGCCGCCATGAAGACCGCGATGAACGAGTAGAATACGGCTTTCCATTTCATGATACGTCCTCCCATTGTTTGTATCGTAACACCCCGTGTGTTGCAGGCATTGAAACGGCAAACCGGCGCGGCGACCATTATAAGATGAAAGCGCGATTGTATCCCCGCACATCAGACCGCACCGAGCGCTTGACATCGATCCGCCACATGCGTTCCGCCCAAGCGGCAAGAATGGCCACCGCTGGACGCCGTCACTCGATTCGAAGAGAACGGCAAGCACGCGTCCCCTTGGCCTCTTCGAGCCTTTGCGGTCATGGATGGTTCAGCGGGTTTACCGCAAACCGGCTCCCGGCATCCCTTCGGCGGAATGCCCTAGTCGTCGCGTTCGCCGAGATAGCGCCGCCGGTAGATTTTGGCGAGGCCGCCGGAAGAGGTTTCCTTGAAGTCGGTGGAAAGCGACTGCCCCGTCTCGAGCATGACATCCACCACGTTGTCGTACGAAATCGCATGGAAGCCGTCGGACAACATCGCCAGATGCGCGCAGTCGATCGCCCGCAGGGCGGCATGGGCGTTGCGCTCGATGCAGGGAATCTGCACCAGGCCCAGCACGGGATCGCACGTGAGCCCCAGATGATGCTCCAGCCCCATCTCGGCGGCATATTCGATCTGGCGCGGCGTTCCGCCCAGCAATTGCGCGGCGGCGGCCGCCGCCATCGCGCAGCCGACGCCCACCTCGCCCTGGCACCCGACATAGGCGCCGGAGATCGACGCGTTCGTTTTGGCCAGGTTTCCGACCAGCCCCGCCGTGGCAATGGCGCGGAGAATCTCGACTTCGTTGACGGCGAGCTTTTCATTCAAATGGAACAGCGTGGCCGGAAGCACCCCCCCGCCGCCGCAGGTGGGCGCCGTGACAATCACGCCGCCGCAGGCGTTCTCTTCGGACACCGCATAGGCATAGGAGCAGAGTTGCGCATCGTCCAGCAGCCCGGCCGAAAGCATTCTGCTCTTCCGGTGCATCGAATGGGCCTTGCGCGGCAACTTCAGCTCGCCGGGCAACACGCCGTTGGCATTGACGCCGCGTTCCACGCTCGCCTTCATGGTTTGCCAGAGCGTGGCGAGGAAATCGAGAAACCCGTCATCCTCCCGCAACAGGACATATTCCCAGAACGAAAGCCCTTCCTTCTCGCAGAACCGCAGGATCGCCTCCATGTTTTTTTCCGGGTAGACCTCGCCGGTCTCCCGGTGATCGGACAACAGCGCCCCGCCGCCGATGCTGTAGTCCTCGGCGGACCCCATGGTTTCGCCCGAGGCGTCCAGCGCCTCGAACCGCATGCCGTTGGTATGCTGCGGAAGTTCCTCTTCCGGCTTCCAGACGATCTCGACCTCCGCGCCCTTGAAGGCCGCATGAATGGCCCGGTCCGTCAGGTGCCCCTTGCCCGTTGCCGCCAGGCTGCCATAAAGCGTGATGCGATACCCAGCCGCCTGCGGGTAGCCCGCAAAAAAACGCAACGCGGCTTCGCGCGGCGCCATGGTGTGGGAGCTCGAAGGCCCCGTTCCGATCCGATATAGCTCATAAAGTGATTTCATTATTTCATCCCTACCCAAAACCGATTTGCCGAACTCAGGTCGACTCGGAGTTAATCATTCGCAGTGAAAGCCCACCGGCCCGGTTGGACCTTGAATTGGATATAGTGCTCCGTGTTTTCGACAAAGGTCAGCCCGTCCGGCAACTGGGCCGGCTTGCCATCGCGCCAGACCAAGGTTCCGTTTGCTTCGATACGGGCAACGTTTCTATCGGCTTTCGGAATGCCGACGATGGCGCTGGTGCCGGCGGGCGAAGTCAGGGTCATCGAGAAGGCGTCCGGTTCGTTCAGCAGCTCCAGCCGGATATCGCCGCGCACGGAAGGCACCGTGGTCCTGATCGCTTTCAGCGGCCCCATTTGCGGCAGGACGTGGTAGGTTTCGTAGCCCGGCTTCGTGGGCGCGACGCCCGCGCCGTATTGCGAGAGCAGGGTCAGCATTCCGCCGCACCAGGCGTGGTTGATGGTTCCGCCGCCGCTTCCGCCGATCGTCCAATCCTCCCACAGCGTGGTGTGCGGATGGTCGACCATGATCTGGAATCGTTTTTTCGTGCGCGCAATGGCGTCGTCCGCGAAGCCCATTTGATAGAGCGCCTCGCAAACGTATTTCTCCATGTAGGGGCTGGCGTGCATCGAGGTTTTAAACACCTCGCGAATGGCGTCGAATTGATCGGGCTGGGCCAAGCCCGCAACGACGGCCAGCGCATGGACGCGGTCGTCGGTCTGGCCTTTGTAGCCCGGCGAGCGATAGGCCTTGCCGGTCCAGAAGGTTTTGTTGAAGTGGTTTTCAATGCCGGCCATCTTGGCTTTGATGGTCTTGGCATCTTCCGTTTCGCCCAGCTCCTCGGCCATGTTGAGCTGCCCCTTCAGGGCGAGGTAATACCACCCATTGAAGAGGATGGTCATATCCTTGTTGCGGCCCCAGTCGCCCCAGGCCCAGCCGCCGCGGCGCGGCACCACGAGTCCGTTTTCGCCCAGTTCCCACACCGCAAGGTAGCGCTTCACCGCCGGGTAGACCGTGCGGATCGTTTCGAGGTCGCCCGTGTAGAGATAGTAGGTCCAGAACCCGAAATAGCCGACGGAGTTGAGCATCTGCATCGGCAACTCCTTGTCCCAGCTACCCGCCGGAACCGGCGAAAAGAGCGTGTTGTCTTCCCGTTGCCAGTTCGCGAGTTCGAGGATGCCCTTCTTGGCGAGCAGGCTCGCGCGCGGATCGAGCGCGTAGAACGCTTCGCCCATTTCGTTGACCATGTCGCCCCACCACTGGGCGCGCTCGCGGTCGGGACAATCGTAGTAGGTGTCGCGCATCGTGATGTAAAGCGTTCGCAGCGCCTTTTGGCGGTAGCGGTTCAGGAACGCGTCGTCGCATTCAAAGGTTCCGGCGAACTCGGTGTCGTATCCGGTTTCGCGGTATTTGAGCGCAAGGATCTTGATCCCGGCCGGAATGGTGTAACGGGCCGCGTGCCCGTTCATCCATCCGAGGGTTTCATATTCCTGCACGCCCGCGCGGGTGATGTATTCCGCCCGCACGTTCGCAGAGCCGCCGCCCAGATAGTTGTCCATGCGGATGTCGATGGCCTGCCCTGCCGGAGCCTCGATCTTGAGATAGGGCGTCACCTGCGCATTGTAGGGCAACTTAAGCTCGATCGTCTCGCCATCGGATACGCGCGGGAAATCCCCGGCGTCGGCATAGTCCTTCAGCCCGAAATCCTTCCAAAACGGAATCGGCCGCGCGACGAGCCGGTTCCACGGCGCGCATGGCGGCGTCCCGAATTCGATGGCGGCGGGCCAGTCGGAATCGTCGTAGTCGGCATTGGTCCACTTAACGATATCGCGCCGGGCATCGAACCGGATATTGGATTCCGGCAGACGGAAATTCGGATGCGGCTCGCCGGTATTTCCATAGGCGGGATGCACCATCGCCTTCCAGCCTGCGCCGCTGAGCAGCCGCTCGCCATCCACCTCCGCATCGAATACGAACCCCGCCTGGCCGCTGCTCTTGTGGCTAAACCCTTGCTTCCCGAAATACCAAACCAGCACCGCGATCGTGTTGTCGCCGCGGTGCAGATGCGCCGCCAGATCCAGCTCGTCGTAGTAGGTATCCTCGGGCGTGGGCCCGCGCTTGAGCTGCCCCTCGAACACCACCGGCTCCCCGTTGATCCACAGCCAATATTTCGAGTCGGCCGCAATCCGCGCAACGGCCCGTTGCGGTTCCCGGTCCA
>NZ_JBFJYW010000313.1:0-4319 GCF_041622395.1 Pontiella sp.
ATCAGTTTCGATTCCCCGCATACAGGGGCCAATTTCCCGCTGGGCGTGCAGGAGTATTTCAACTTCTTCGGCGGTTTTGCCGGGAAATACTCCGATCTCGCCGTTGCTCGGGAGTATCGGGACAAGCTGAATACGCCCGCCGCCTCGCAAATGCTGATTAGCCATTATACATGCACGGATCAGCTGGCGGGTGCAAATCCGTCGTACGCTTGGTTTTGGGATTCGATGAATTCATATGGTTGGCCGACAAGCTGCAAGACCGTGGCGATCAGCAATGGGTCGGGATATGGCTACAAGCAACCGTTCGATCCCGGCGAACAAATCATCCAGTGGCATTCCGATGATGGGATCACCTTGGAAATCGGAAGCAGGATTTATGCGTTATACAAATCCGCCGCTACCGCGAAGACGGTCTTTTACGGTCGTTTCGATCCGTGGGATTGGTTCGATTTGATCGATGAATCGGTCTACGAGCGCAGCTATTCCCCTTATGGGCTGGATAATGCGTCGGGCGGCACTCGGGATACGTTCCAGGAGTTGTTCGACCAACTGCCCTACAAAAACTCGGATGATTGGTGCAACTATTCCGACCATTGCTTTATCCCGACGTGCAGCTCGTTGGGCATCCCCTTAAGCCAGATTGAACAAACCATCCATAATAACGGGAGCGTTTCGTCGTTGAGCCCGTTCGATGAAATCCATTATGCCATCGACAACGAAGAGCACATCGAAATCAACGCCCGCAATAAACGGTGGTTCATGCGCGCGGTTCTTGAAGACTACGATACGGATCGGGATGGGTTCGATGACTACCAGGAATACCTGTTGGGTACGGCCTACAACAACGCATCCGATAAACTGGCGTTTTCCATCGAGTTTGATGTTGGAGCGGCCAGCTCCGCAACGCTCCGCTGGCAGGCTCTCGCCAATACGCGCTACGATGTCTATAAAGCGGAAGCGTTGGCCGGTGCATGGCAATACATCGAAAGCGTGGAGTTGACGCAGGCGGGGACGGTTGGCCGCTCCTATGCAATGGATGACGGCGCAACCAATGCGTTCTTCAAAGTCTCGGCGAGTCCCATCGACCCGGTAACCGATTAAGGAATTCCCTGCGTGGAGGCTCCGGTCCCGAATGGCACTTCGGTAAGGTCGTTTGAATACAGCCTTAACCATGTAGCCCTTCGTGTAGCAGGCCAGCGGCCTGCGGTACGCCTGCCATGTCCGTCCGCACCGGCTGGAGGGTCGTGCTCCGTCGCGACCAAAGGTCGGGCATGCTACCCCCGGCACGCCGCGATCCGTCCTCGCCGTCTTCTTTCCGTTCCCCATGCAATTCAATCGGCAATCGGAAATGTGCTCCTCCCTTCCCGCCGGATTCATGGCACTCCATCAACTGCGGGGGCGAAGAACCAAAAAAAGGGCCTTTCGGTTAAGAAAGGCCCTTAAAAGTGGAGCGGGCGAACAGATTCGAACTGTCGTAACCAGCTTGGAAGGCTGGGGTTCTACCATTGAACTACGCCCGCAGTTTTCGTAGAAACGAGCGCATAACCTAGCGGGGAGTGCGGGTGCCGTCAAGGCTTGTTGATCAACTTTTTCCGCAGGGGGCGAAATCGGGCGCAAAAGCGGGTTATCGGCGGTTTTTGAGGCTCCAGAGCCAGAAGCGGATGCGGCTGAACCAGGAGGGTTTGTTGCCGGCTTTCTTGATTCGCGCGCGCGGCTTGCCGGGTTGTGGGTCCGGTGCGGGGTTGCGCATATAGTCTCTGTCGGAGATTCCCATTTGGTTTTACTTGCCCTTCGTTGAGCAATTCGTAAACAGTACGCGCCCCATGAGCAAGAAAAAGACGACAACTTTACGAGTGATGCCGGAGAACTGGCTGGATCCCTACGACTTCAAAGCGGCGTTCCCGCATCCGGATCGTCCGCTGGAGGTGGATATCGGTTCGGGCAAGGGCCGTTTTCTGGTGGCGCGTTCGGGCAAGTTTCCGGAGACCAATTTTCTGGGGATCGAGCGGCAGAAGATCCGGATCCACAGCAGCGGCCGCCGATGCGAACGGGCCGGGCGCGAGAATGTCCGCGTTTTCCGCATGGAAGGCTACTATGCCATCAGCAAAATGATGCCGGCGTGCTATGTGGCCAATTACTATTTTTTCTTCCCGGATCCGTGGCCCAAGGCCCGCCACCATGACCAGCGGCTGTTTAACCCGGCATTCATGGACGCCTTGTTCAAGACGCTCGAGCAAAAGGGCTGCCTGCATGTGGCCACCGATCATTTGCCCTACTTCGAGGAAATCCACGCGATGCTTCAAAAGGATGAGCGCTTCGAGGAGATCGAGGCGTTCGTGCCCGACGAAGCGGAGACCACCGACTTCGAGCTGATTTTTGCGCACAAGCAGATCGGGCGCTGCTCGTTCAGAAAAAGGAGTTAGCCACATAAGGCGCAACGGGCTCGAAGAGCTTATTCTTCGTGAAGCCGCAGCTGCGGCGCCTTGTGCTGCTATGTGGCCCCCGGAATGGCTAAGAAAAAACCAGACGTGACGATGCACAGCCACGGGCTGTACGACGGGTGGGACCGCAACAGCAAGGCCCTGCCGAACCTGGTGAAGATCACCACGGAGATCGAGACCGCGCTGGAGGTCGAATTCGGCTACATCCTGCGCATCCGCAATGCGCGCAACGGCAAAATCACCTTCCGCATCGAACATCCGCCGTTCAAGGATTCCGCGGGCAACCCTGCGGCGCCGTTTGAGGGCGAGTTGTACGTGAAGACCAACGATTTCCGGTTTTTTCTGGGCGACACCATCTGGGCTCCGGTGGAGGACAAGCGCGGCGCGTGGCGGTTGATCACCTGGCTCGACGGCGAAAAGGTGGCCGACAAGACGTTGACGATGGTTTAGGCCCTTCGGGGCAGGGCCCCAGGAAACGAAAACCGGGAATCACTGCTGTCCAAAACAGGAATTAAATGCGGTTTAACACTCTAATTTCTCTTTAGAAACACCCTTTGAATCCAGATTTTCAAATTCCATCCCCCTCTTACCCGCTTGTTTCCATGTGATGCTGTCCAAGGTCGAAGCCAGGCAGCATCGGTTGCTCGTTTGGCGGGCGTAATGGCGGCGTTTCATACGGATCGCTTATCCATCTCCACAAATCCCGGTAGGTAAACAGATTCAAACGCAGCAGGGCTACGAGATTGGAGAGATGCCAGCTGCACGTGGAGCGAAACTGGAGATATTTGAGCAGCAGGATGCAGATCAGTGCTGTCCAAAGTTGAATCTGCACCGCGTTATAGCTCGTTCCTACGAAGGTCTTGATTTTCAGGTTTTGCTTGAGCGCCTTGAAAAACAGTTCGATCTGCCAGCGTTCTTTGTATATGGCCGCAATGGTGGATGCGGCCAGCGTCAGGTTGTTGGTAATGAACTCCATCTCTTCCTGCTTTTCTTCGACCCATACTCGAACAACCCGCAGTACGCTCTTGCACTTCCGGTCGCAGGCACAGTTGAAGGCATTGAGCGTAACGAGTTTGTCGAACCGGACAAGGCCCTTGGGCGGACGCTTTTTTTGGCGGGGAAGCCAATAGTAGTCGGTGTTCTTCTTTGTACGTGTCACGAAGAAAACGCCCTGCTCGGTCCAACGCTCAAACAACGAGTAATCAATGTAGCCGCGATCCATCACCACAATCGTTCCGGGCGCAAACTGCAGCTTGTTCGCGATATTGACATCGGCCTGCTTCCCTTCGGTAAGATCGGCAAACACGGGCAGATACCCGTCATGATCCAGAACCAGATGAAGCTTGGCCGCGCCCTTGGCCTTTCGATATTTCGCCCAATCGAACATCTCAATGCACAGTTCAATGACGGAGGAATCAATGCTCATCAGTTTGTTTTTAAACCGGAACTTATGCTTGGGAGCCACCGCTTTGCAGGTTTGCAGAAGGTCGTAGAAGAGGCGCTCATACAGCTCCCAGGTCCGATGCGCATTGGCGTATGAAAGCGTGGAGCGTTTGGGAGATGCACTCATTCCCAGATGGGAAAGCCTACCGGCAGAGCTTTTCAGGCCCATCGTGATCTCCCGGAGGGATTTTGCCTGAGCCAAATGACAAAACAACATGGAGACAAACTGATCCCAGCATGAAAACCCTTTGGATCTGTATTCGGCGTCAAGATCCCGCACATGTCGCGAAAAATCATTCCGGTTGAACAGGGATAAAAGTTGGCTGAACAGACTGCCGTACTGTACATTTTTCATGGGGTCTCCTTAAGGGTTGAATTATGTTTGGTCACTAAATTCTAACCTGAGACCCCCTTCATTTTAATTCTATTTTGGAC
>NZ_JBFJYW010000314.1:0-4314 GCF_041622395.1 Pontiella sp.
AACCGGCACTTCGAACACATGATCGTCAAACGCGAAAACCAAACCCCGATCCAGGTCGACGGCGAAATCTTCAACACCGAAAAGGAAGTGCACATCGAGGTGCTGCCCTCCGCCCTCAACGTGCTGGTTCCCCAGGAAACATCGACGTAGGCCCATGGACAGCTTTTCCCCCGACATTCTCTATATGCGCATGGCGCTGCGCGAGGCCGAGCAAGCCGCCGCCGAGGGCGAAGTGCCCTGCGGGGCCGTCATCGTGCTCAACGGCGAAATCATCGGCAAGGCGCACAACCAGACCGAAATGCTCAACGATCCAACGGCCCATGCCGAGATCCTCGCCATCACCCAGGCCACGCAGGCGGTCGGTAACTGGCGGCTCATCGATGCGGTCATGTATGTCACCAAAGAGCCCTGCCCGATGTGCGCGGGCGCGCTCGTGCTCTCGCGCATCAAAAAGGTGGTCTGGGGCATGACCGATCCGGTCCGCGGCGGCGCCGTCTCCAAATTCAACATTCTCAACGAAGCCGATCTCAACCACGCCGTCGAAATCCAAACCGGCGTGATGGAGGCCGATTGCAAAGCCGTCATGCAGCACTTTTTCCAGGATCTGCGCCTGCGCGCGAAAGAGCGCAAAAGGCTGGACCGGGAAAACAACGACGAAGGGTCCGGCTAGCCGAGTCCGCGCCGCAGGCGCGCCCACACACGTAACGAAGGAAACAATTCATGAACGGTTATCTGGTTTTCATTCTCGCACTCCTGGTTTTCAACTGGCTGCTTTCGCTGATTGTTGAAACGCTCAATCTCCGCCACCTGCGCACCGAGATACCCGAAGAGTTTCGCGGCACCTACGACGCCAGCAACTATGCCAAGTCGCAGCGCTACCTGAAAGACAACACCCGCTTCGACCAGATCCAGTCGGCCATCATGCTGCCGCTCACCATCGCCTTCATCCTGCTGGGCGGCTTCCGTTGGGTGAACGACATCGCCCAAGGCATCTCGGCGCACATGATTCTGCAAGGGTTGGTGTTCGGCGGCATCCTCATGCTGATCGGCCAGGCCGTCGGCCTGCCCTTCGGCATCTACTCCACCTTCGTGATCGAAGAAAAATACGGCTTCAACAAAACCACCGCCAAAACCTTTATCGCGGACCTCTTCAAGGGGCTTCTGCTCACCGCCCTGCTCGGCGGCCCGATCTTTGCGCTGGTGCTCTGGATCTTTTCCGCCGTTCCCTACGCATGGCTCTGGGCCTGGGTGGCGCTGAGCGTCATCCAAATCTTCATCATGTTCATCGCGCCCGTAGTCATCTTCCCGCTCTTCAACAGGTTTACGCCGTTGGAAGAGGGCGAGCTGCGGTCGGCCATCGAAACCTACGCCGCCGAACAAAACTATACGCTGAGCGGCATCTACAAAATCGACGGCTCCAAGCGCTCCACCAAATCCAACGCCTACTTCACCGGCTTCGGAAAAACCAAACGCATCGCCCTCTACGACACGCTGATCGAAAACCACACGACCGAGGAACTCGTCGGCGTGCTCGCCCACGAAATGGGCCACTGCAAGCGCGGCCACATCAAAAAGACCATCGTCATCTCCATGGCCTCGATGCTGCTGATGTTTTTCATCCTCTCGCTGTTCATCAGCAAGGAGGGCCTCTATGCCGCGTTCGGGATCGAAGGCACCCCGCTCTATGCCGGGCTCATCTTCTTCGGCTTCCTCTACGCCCCCATCAGCATGGTTCTCGGACTCCTCGGCAACATGCTCTCGCGCAAGCACGAGTTCGAAGCCGACGCCTTCGCCGCCGAAACCACCCAGGCCCCCGGCAAAATGATCGCCGCGCTCAAGAAGCTTTCGGTCGACAACCTCTCCAACCTCACGCCCCACCCGCTAAAGGTGTTCCTCGAATATTCGCACCCGCCCGTCCTCGCCCGCATCAAGGCGCTGCGGGAAATAGGGTCGTAGGTCCTGCGACGGTGGGGCAGGCATCTATGCCTCCTAAATGGGGTGAGGCCGGAGAGACGCAGGCCCTGCGACCAAAACACGGAGTCCGGCGTCTCCGTCATTTATGTGGAGCACCGTGTGCCAACGGCACAACACGATTTAGCATCCCGCGTCGCATCTGCAATTCTTGGCACCTTTGCGGTCGTTGATTGTTCGAATGCGTTGTTTTTGGGGCCGGCTCATCCGCAATGAATCATTTTATCCGAAATCATTTTGTCGGATGGTTCCGGACAAGGGAGCGTTGCCACCTCGAAGAACGAAGCGACTAGAATTTCGGGACGGCGGCGAGGAGCTTTTTGGTGTAGTCGTGCTGCGGGTTGTCGATGACGTCGGCGACCGGGCCCATTTCCACGATTTCCCCGGCATACATGACGGCGACGCGGTCGCACAGGTTGCGGACGACGGCGAGGTCGTGGCTGACGAACAGGAAGGCGAGGTTGCGCTCGGCCCGCAGTTTTTGGAGCAACTTGAGGATCTCGGCCTGCACGGAAACGTCGAGCGCGGAGACGGGTTCATCGGCCACCAGCAGGTCGGGATTGAGCGACAGCGCGCGTGCGATGCAGATGCGCTGGCGCTGGCCGCCGGAAAATTCGTGCGGATAGCGCCACGCCCAATCCTTGTTCAAGCCGACGGATTCGAACAGTTCGGTGACGCGCTCGCGGCGTTCCGCGACGTTGGCGCCGATCTTATGGACGCCCAACACATCGACAATGGCGCTGCCGACCTTCATGCGGGCGTTGAGCGAACCGTAGGGATCCTGAAAAACCATCTGCACTTCCTGGCGGTAGGTTTTCAGTTGCTTGCCCTTGAGCGACGCGACGTCGACGCCCTTGAAATCGATGACGCCGGAGGTTGGCGCATTGATGCGGATGATGGTTTTCCCCAGCGAGCTCTTGCCGCAACCGCTCTCGCCGACGAGGCCGAAGATTTCGCCGGGTTTGATGTTGAAGGAGACATTTTTCACGGCGTGGACGGCATCGTGTCCGTGGCCATAAACAACGTTGAGATTTTCGACTGTGAGCAAGTTTTCCATAGGTCTATTCAACAAAATCGTGAGGGACGAAACGAATACGGCACATCCGCCCGGAATTATTTTGTCCTACATCATGTTGTCGGACACTCTTTGGGAAGGAGGCGCGGTACGGCGGCCATGAGTTTTTTGGTATATTCGTGCTGCGGATCGTAGAGCACCTGGCGGGTGGTGCCCTCTTCGACCACCTTGCCGCGCTGCATCACGTAGACGCGGTCGGCGAGGTCGGCCACGATGCCGAAGTTGTGGGTAATCATCAGCACCGATTGGCCGGTCTTTTCGCTCAGCTCGGCGAGGAGGTTGAGGATTTCGCGCTGGACGGTCACGTCGAGCGCGGTGGTCGGTTCGTCGGCCACGAGCAGGTCGGGCGAGCAGGCGAGCGCCATGGCAATCATGCAGCGTTGCAGCTGGCCGCCGCTCATTTGGTGCGGGAACGCGCCCGCGAGGCGCACCGGGAGATGGACGACGTCGAGCAGGCGCGCCACCTCGGCCTTGCGGTCGATCCCCTTGCGGTGGAGTTTGAGGGCCTCTTCGATCTGCCACCCGATCGTGAAAACCGGATTGAAGGAGACCATCGGCTCCTGGAAAATATAGGAGATGCGGCTGCCGCGGATTTGACGCAACTCGCGTTCTTCGAGCTCGAGCATGTTTTTGCCGGCGAACATCACGGAACCGCCCTCGAAGCGCGCCGCGCGCGGCACCAGCTTGGTCAGCGAGAGCGCACTCATGCTCTTGCCGCTGCCGGACTCGCCGACGAGCGCCACGGTTTCGCCCTTGGCCACCGTGAACGATACCTGGTCCACCGCCTTGACCTCGTCTTCGCCGCGTCCGAAATGCAGTGAGAGATCCTTCACTTCCAAAATGTTCTTTTCTTCAGACATAAGCCGTACAGGAGTGCGTTTTCGACAAAATAATTACGGACAAAATGATTACCGCTCATCCGCAATGAATTATTTTGTTCTAAATCATTTTGTCGAATCTCTCCGTTAAAGGGTCCTGTTAATCATTGAGTCGCGGATCGAGGGCGTCGCGCAGGGCATCGCCGAGGAGGTTGAAGGCCAGCACCAACAGGAACACGGCCAGGGTGACGAAGGTCATTTCCCACCACATGCCCTGCCAAAGCCGCATGCGGGCGGAGTTGATCATCAGCCCCCAGGAGGGCTGGTCCTGCACGCCGATGCCGATGAAGCTGAGGAACACCTCGGTGCCGACCGCCGCCGGGAAGCGCAGCGTGAAGGTCACGATGATCACGTGCATGACGTTGGGCAGGATATGCTTGAAAATGATGC
>NZ_JBFJYW010000315.1:0-4313 GCF_041622395.1 Pontiella sp.
CAGCGATACAACAACGATCGTCTGGATGCCGCTCGGCAAGGTATTGAAGGCGATCTCCGCTATCAACCGAATCCCCAAATGACCCTTCCCCTTTTTAAACTCAAAATCGATTTTTAATGAAACGCTCGCTCTGTCTGCTCGGCCTAATTGCCTCCTCCGCGTTCGCCGGCTACCGCTATCCGGTCGGGGAGCGCGCAGTCTATAAAATCATGTGGGGGCCGCTCTCTTGCGGTACTTCCACCATCTCCTGCGACGAAATCGAGCTCGGCGGACAACCGTTGATTCGCATCCGTATCCAGGCCAAAAGCAACAAGCTGGTCTCCACCATCTACCCGGTCGATGATAGGGTCGACTGTTTCATCGATCCCGAAACGTGCCTCTCGGTGCGCTTGGAAAAAAACACCTCCGAGGGAGGTTTTGTCTGCAAAGACATTCTCCGGCTCAACCGCGAAGAGAACACGGCGTATTGGGACAGCCAGAGCGGCAACATCAGCACCAACTATCCCATCGATGTCGAGGCCTGCGATGCCGTATCGTTCCTCTATGCCTTCCGCCGGCACGACTTCCAGAAAAATGAAGCGCGCAATTTCAGTATTGCCGTCGATTCCGCCCTGCACGGCATCACCATCACCGCCAAAGGAACCGACACCAAGAAGATCGGCCACGCCGGGGAGGTTTCCTGCCGGAAATATATCGCCCGGCCCCATCGCGACGATCTGTTTGTCCGGAAGATCCCGGAGGAGATCTGGCTGACGGATGATGATCGAAAAATCCTGGCTCGCATGGACGTCAAGGTTCCGGTTGGCAAAGCGCGCATCGTGCTTGTCGACTACACCCCGCCCCTCGCGGAGGCGGGCGCCAGCGTTGCCCGGTAGCCGGATTCCCGATTTGGGTTCCCGTCCGGTGCCCGGGATGGTGGAACCGGCGCAAAAACCGGCCATCAGCGTGGGCCGCCGCAGCGGAGGCCTTTCGGCGCAAAGTCCGGAATCGGCCCGCAATTCGCCGTTGTTTTGAATTGTGCCGCGAATCGGGAGAAGGGGCGATTTGCGGCGGATCGCGATTCTAGGGGTCGTTTTGTTCGAATTCCGGGGATTTGGCCGCTTTGCTTGTTGCCCCGCCATTTGGGGTCCGCTATGGTGTCCCGATTAATTCCCACGAAAGGAACAGGACAACCATGTCTGAAGCTGAAAACGATTTGTATGCTAACGAAACAACGAAAAAACGCGCCAGCAATCCCGATGCGGCCGGCTACGGGGCCGACCACATTTCCGTACTCGAGGGGATGGACGCCGTCCGCAAGCGCCCGGCCATGTATATTGGCGACACGGGGACGCGCGGATACCACCATTTGGTCTATGAAGTCGTCGACAACTCGATCGACGAAGCGCTCGCGGGCTACTGCTCGAACGTCGAGGTCTGCATCAACGAAGACGGCTCGCTCAGCGTCACCGACGATGGCCGCGGGATTCCGGTCGACATGCATCCGACCGAGGGCAAGCCGGCGGTAACGGTTGTGCTGACGGTGCTGCACGCCGGCGGCAAATTCGATTCCGATACCTATAAGGTGTCGGGCGGTCTCCACGGGGTCGGCGTTTCCTGCGTGAATGCGCTTTCCGAATGGCTGGAGGTCGAGGTGCGGCGCAACGGGGAGATCTACCACCAGCGCTTCGAGCGCGGCGTCGAGGTCACCGAGCTCGTCACGATCGGCAAAACCGCCGAGAACGGCACGAAGGTCACCTTCCGGCCCGACCGGACCATCTTCACGCACGAAGGCGGTTTCCAGTGGGATACCCTCGCCGCCCGCCTGCGCGAACTGGCCTTCCTCAATCGCGGCGCCAAGATTACGCTGAAGGAAGACGCGACCGGCCGCGAAGAGATCTTCAAGTACGATGGCGGCATCAAGGAGTTCGTCCAGCATCTGAACCGCAACAAGGCGCCGATGCACCCCGAGGTGATCTACTTCGAGCGCGAGAAGGACGGCGTGACCGTCGAAATCGCGATGCAGTATTCCGATGCCTACAGCGAGACGATCTTCTCGTTCGCCAACAACATCAACACGATCGAGGGCGGCACGCACCTTTCCGGCTTCCGCTCGGCGCTGACGCGTACGGTCAACGCCTACGCCAAGGCCAACAAGCTGATCAAGGACGACAAGCAGGCGATGGGCGGCGACGACATCCGCGAGGGCATCACTGCGGTGATCTCCGTCAAAATCCCCGATCCCCAGTTCGAGGGGCAGACCAAAACCAAGCTCGGCAACGGCGAGGTGGAGGGCATTGTCCAACAGGTCGTCAACGACGAACTCGGCACCTGTTTCGAGGAAAACCCGACCATCGCCCGCACGATTATCGACAAAGCGGTGGTGGCGGCGCGTGCGCGCGATGCCGCCCGCAAGGCGCGCGACCTCGCCCGCCGCAAGGGCGCGCTCGAAAGCGGCGGACTGCCCGGCAAGCTGGCCGACTGCTCCAGCCGCGATCCGGCCCGCACCGAACTCTATATTGTGGAAGGGGACTCGGCGGGCGGCTCCGCCAAGCAGGGCCGCGAACGCGAGTTCCAGGCCATTCTTCCGGTAAAAGGCAAGGTGATCAACGTCCAGAAGGCGCGCCTCGACAAGGTGCTGGCCAACGAGGAAATCCGCACCATGATCACCGCCATCGGAACCGGCATCGGCGCCGATGATTTCGATATCGCCAAGGCCCGCTACCACAAGATCATCATCATGACCGATGCCGACGTCGACGGTGCGCACATCCGCACGCTGTTGCTGACGTTCTTCTACCGCCAGATGCCGCAGCTGATCGAGAACGGCTACATCTACATCGCCCAGCCGCCGCTCTACAAGGTGACGCGCCGCAAGCGCGAGGAATATGTCGAGTCCGACGCCCATCTGACGCAGATCCTGCTCGACCTCGGCGCCGACGGCCTCCGGCTTGAAAAAGCCGACGGTACGGAATTGCTCGATACCAAGGGATTGCGCGAATTGCTGCAGAACCTGGTCGATATCGAGGACATTGCCGACAAGCTTCGCCGCCGCGGCATCGTCCTCAACGACTATCTCACCTATCGCGACGAAGCGACCGGGAACTTCCCGCTCTACTGCGTCTACATGAACCAGCTCGGCGAAGATCTCGACATCCGTTTTGCGCTGGACGACTACCAGCTCAAGGCCATCAACGAAGCGGCGCAACAAGCCCAAGGCGTCGTGGAAGTGGACGCCGAGCCCGTCGCCGAAGAAACGCCGGCGGTCGAAGGCGAAGCGGTCGAAGCCGAAGCCGGGGCCGAAAAGGTCGAGCCCCCGAAACCCGTCATCTACGAACCGCGCCGCAAAGAGCTCCCGTTCGCCAAGAAGCTCAAAGCGATCGTCGAACGGCTCGAGCAGGACGGGTTCAGCCTCGATCAACTGATCGGGGCCGCCGCGCCGCTCTTCAAGATCGACGACAAGGGCACCAAGATCGACTCCAACTCGTTGATGGACCTGCTGGCCATCGTCCGCGGCCTGGGCCGCAAGGGCATGAGCATCCAACGCTATAAAGGTTTGGGGGAAATGAACCCGGAGCAGCTCTGGGAAACCACCCTCGACCCCGAGCACCGCCGCATGACCAAGGTCGTGCTGGAGGACGCCGTCAAGGCCGACGAAATGTTTACGATTCTGATGGGCGACGAGGTGGAACCGCGCCGCGAATTCATTCAGGACAACGCCCTGAATGTCACGAACCTCGATATCTAGTCCAGGAGGAGCTGTCCGGTGAAAATAGATCTGGGAAAAGAAAACGGTGGCTATCACGCAGCGGTTGCGGGCCGAAAAAGTCTGGTCGCTTTCGGATATACGAAAGTGGAAGCACTCGAAGAGCTGATTAGCGTAGTGGAAGCCGAGCTGCAGGACTTGGCGGAGATCGACAAGATCGAAAAGAAAATCCGGGAACTGCTCGCCAAGCTCGAACGCGACGACTAACACGAAAGACGCATTATGGAAAACACGAACGAACGCATTGATCTGATTAATATCGAAGACGAAATGCAGCGCGCCTACATCGACTATTCGATGTCGGTGATCGTCGGGCGCGCCCTGCCGGACGCGCGCGACGGCCTGAAACCGGGCAACCGCCGCATCCTCTACGCCATGAAAGAACGCGGCTGGACGCACAGCAAGGCCTATGTCAAGTGCGCGAAGGTCGTCGGGGAAGTGATCGGTAACTACCATCCGCACGGCGACACGGCCGTTTACGACACCATGGTCCGCATGGCGCAGGATTTCGCGATGCGCGGCATGCTGATCGACGGCCAGGGCAACTTCGGCTCGATCGACGGCGACC
>NZ_JBFJYW010000316.1:0-4302 GCF_041622395.1 Pontiella sp.
GCTCCGCGCCGCCACTGGCGGCAGCGGTCGTTATGTCATTGTTCCCCGCCTTCACGACAAAGTCCGTCGCCGTCGCCGGCAGGGTGCGGTCCAGGTTCCAGTTTTCGTCATACACGCGCACGGTGCTTCCGCCGTCGAACTGCATGTATTCGCCGGCATCGACCGCCCCCGAAACGGACAGGGTCCCGGTGCCGTTGACCGTGATCAGCGGGTCGTTCAGGGAGGAGGAGCCCTCCTCGACGCGGATGACCACCTGCGGTTCCTGTGCGGCGTTGGGATTGTACAGTTCCAGCGTCGCGCCGGCAGCGATGTTTTGGAAGCGCGGAACCGCACCCCATTCCTGGTCGATATAGATGACGTCATCCTCGCCCGAGGTTCGGCCCATGACGCGGTGCGGCGTAAAGATATACCGCCCGGCGGCGTTGGTGCCGAGCACCAGCACATCCTCGCCCTTCCAGTGGCCGCCGTCCGACGACAAAAAGCCGCTGACGTAGTCCGCATCCGCGTCGTCGAATACGGGGGCCAGCTCGATCCACATCTTAAAGAGATCAAAGGCCGCGCCGGTGAGGCCGTGGCGGTTCAGGATATCCAAGGTCAGCGCGCCGCCGCTTTCACCGGCCGAAAAGCTGGGCCGGCGGCTGCCGTTCCTGATCCCGTCCGACACATCGAAGTGCAGATCCAGGATGCTGGTGGACGTCTCGATGTGGCTGTTTCCTTCGTCATGCAGCCGCAGGCCGATTCGGACATCGTGATAGGCCAGCGCCCCGTTGTCTTTGAGGCCGCTGAACAGCTGTTCGAAGTTGGCGGCCGTGCTTTCCCCGACGCGGCTGGACGTGGTGGGATGATCGACCCGGCTGTAAATGTAGTCGAAAACATCCCGGTCATGCCAGGGCGTGAGCTGCAACTGGGCGGCCCCGTCGTGGTGGATATGGCCCACGTTCACGTCGTCGAGGAACGCGGCGTATTCGGCGCAAATCTCCTCGGCAAGGCTGTTGGTTTCCCCCAAATCGAGCGCGGGGACAAACATGGAGTTTGCCAGATGGTATCCCGCCATCGCGACGGCGGCACCATGCGAGGCGGGGACGGTCGCCCCGTAGCCGCGCGAGCAATTCTCGAGGATCCAAACGTCATCATCGGTGCGGGTGAACCCGCCGACTTTGATGAGCTCCGCACTGTTCTCCGGTCCGATCCGGAAAAAATCATACACCATGCGATTGCCGACGTGCGGGCTGCTGCCGCGCAGGGGAACCGTCGTGCCCGCCGCAGGGCGAAAGCGAACGGTGGTGGTGGATGCGTCGATGGCCTCGTCCAACGTGCCGGTGCCCCAGGTCGCGATGCGCGGGTCCACAAAAGAGGAGGAGAAATAGCGACCATCGTTGGGCCCAATCGAGGGGCTGAGGCTCTTGAGCTGCAGGTGGGCGCCGTAGGGAGCGGGACCGTGGGTCGCCAAATAGTCGCCGTAGGCAATCAGATCCGGCTTGCCGTTGGGGAAAATGTTGGTGTTGACGTCCGTCATGCCGAGGTAATCGAGGTGATATTCGCCTCGCCAGACCGTGGAGAACATATACACACGGGAGGCGCCGCTGGGAATGACATAGGTATCCGTCATCTCGTAGAGCTCCGCTTCGGTCGTCGGCGCAACGCTCACGCGGCTGATGGAGGAAAACTTCTCTTCATACAGATCGACCCAGGCCCGCACATCGTTCGTGGTCCAGCTCGCCTGCCCCGCCGGGCGCACCATGTGTCCGGCCGCATGCTGGGTCGACCAGATTTCGGCCAAAGCCGCATCCAGCTCGTCGCCGGAGAGGGTGCCGTCGTACAGGACAAAACTGCCGCGCGTTCCGTCGGCGCGCGGCGGCGCCCAAAGATAGGGCCAGTTCAGTTCAAGCTCGTCGCCGATGCCGTAGGGCCAGTCCCGGCCCGTGCTGTCGGCCAATCCATTGAGCGGGAAATGGCCGACCTCGTTGTTGCAACTGAGATCCAGGGCAAGCCCCCAGTTGCGGTCCGTTCCAATGCCCTGGACATCGACCAGGTGAATGGCCAGGTGGTTTTCGAAGTCGTCGATGCGAAAGGTGAAACGCGGCAGGCCGTCCGGATGCGATACGGTTATCTCATCGCCCGCGACAGCAATCTGGCCCAGATGCGTGTCCGTGATTCCCCGGCCGTCGAAATAGCGCAGATGGAACCCCGCCGCCGCATGGGCGGCGAACCGGTCGACGCCGCCCAACACCAGCGTGGCCGGTTTGGCGGAAGCATCGAACGTGAGTTCCGATGCGGAAAAGACCCGTCCCGGCAGAACCAAACAACCAAGCCCCAAAATCAACCGCACCAATTTCACATGCATACCTTAGCCACCTCTTGCAGCGCAAAAAATAAGTGAGAACCTACGCCCGTTTGCGGCCAGTTTCCAATCTATTTTCGCCGCACAAGGACCCCAGAACCCGGCCGAAAGTTACGTAACCCGTTCTGTGGAAATCATAGTTTGGATTTTATTTACGGGAACGGTAGATTTGTTTTCAACTAGGTTAGTAAAAGGGATGTCTTCAGAGGAGAAATCATGGCACCACCGAAAGTAGCGGTACTGGTTGACACTTCAACCAGTTGGGGGCGGCGCATCGTGCGCGGGGTTTTTGACTTTACCGCCGAACATGCTCCCTGGGATGTCCTGATCGAGCCCAAGGGTCAGAACGAGGAACTCCACCTCGCGCCCGATGTGGAATTCGACGGAATCATTGCCCGCGTTTCCAATCCCAAACTGGCGCAGGAAATCCGTGAACGGAAGATTCCGGCGATTAATATTTCGGGCTTGGTTATAGAGGGCGCCGACTTTCCCCGCGTCACCGTCGACTGGGCGGCGTGTGCCGAGATGGCCGAAAACCACTTCCGCGACCGGGCCATAAACAACTTCGCCTACGTCGGCCCCATCCACCTTGCCCACGTCCAGATGCATGAGCAGGTCTTTGAAAAGCTGCTGGAGGAACATGATTCGACCTGCCATATCTTCCAGCCGAAAACCAATATCGACCGCACGGTGCCCTCGACGGCGTGGAAAGAGGAGCTGATTCCCTGGCTGGAATCGTTGCCGAAACCGGTTGGCATTTATGCGTGGGGATTTCAAGTTGGCCGCGATATTGCCAGTGCATGCCACCACGCCGGCATTCCGATTCCGCACGATGTCGCCATTCTGGGAAGCGACTACGACGAACTTTTCAATGAGGCCTGCCACCCGGCCCTTTCCGGCATTATCAGCCCATCGAGAAAAGTCGGATATCTTGCCGCCCGAAATCTGGACCTGCTGATGAACGGCCGGAAGCTGAAAGAAAAAAGCACGTTTGTGGCTCCCGAGGAGATCGAGGAACGCCTCTCCACGGATACCCTGGCCATCGATGATCCGCAATTCCTGCAGGTGCTCACCTACCTGCGGAAACATGCCTGCGAAAACATCCATGTCAACGACATCCTCAACAAGGTTCCCATGGGCCGGCGTTCGCTCGAACGGCGGTTTATGCAAATCCTGGGACGTTCGCCGGCCCAGGAGATCCGGCGCCTTCGCATTAATCAGGCGCGTCGCCTGCTGACGCAAACCAACCGCACCATGGAGGAGATCGCAGAGGCGTGCGGTTTCCCGAGCTACAACTATCTCGGCAACGTTTTTAAAAAGGAGACCGGGATCTCGCCCGGACGTTACCGGTCCCGATCCCGCGAACTCTAATCCTGCCGGACGGCGGCCTTCCACGTTTCGAGTTCCGACGCCAACCCGCCGGCCACCTCAGGGTATTGGGAATAAAGGTTGGTGGTTTCGCCGGGATCCTTTTCCAGGTCGTACAGGAAGGTTCCTTTGGGCGTGTCGGTGATCTGAAGCTTTGCATTCGGCACTTGTTTTGTGACCAACAGCTTCCACTTTCCTTTGCGGATGGCCCATTCTCGCTTGGTATCCCAGAACAGCGGGCTGCGTTTAATCTCGGCCTTTTCGCCGGTCAACTGCGCGGTCACATCGACTCCGTCAAGCCGCTCCGGCACCGGCGCACCGGCGAGCGCGCAGATCGTCGGGAATAGATCCATGGTGCTGGCCGGTGCCGCGACAACCGCTCCCTTCGAATACTTTTTGGGGAAATTGGCCATCATCGGCACGCGCGTTCCCCCTTCGAAGAGCGTGTATTTTCCCCCTTTGTAGATGCCGTTCCGGGCATAGGTGACGAGCGATCCGCCATTGTCGCTCACGAGGAACACGGCGGTATTCTTGTCGATCCCCAGCGCCTTGAGTTCATCCATCACCCGGCCGATCTCGCGGTCGAGGTAAAA